>JAGHBR010000462.1 GCA_021160885.1 Caldisericaceae bacterium | reverse complement strand
TTATTATCCTATATCTTAAGAACAAAATTTTTTTGAATAGAATAATAAATATTTTTTTACATTATTTGTAATTTATTTACATGCATTGATGTCTCGTAAAACAAATTAGAATTAGTGTATTTGCTACCTTTTAATTTAAATTAGAGGGGTTGCAAACATTTTGTTTTCCACCTCATTATTAATTCATTCTAAAAGCCCCGAAAAACTTAAAAATATTATTGTTGAAATTTTAGCCCCGACATTAATATATCGGGGCTATTTAATAGTTTTTATTGCGCTTATCCCTACATTACTTTACTTACAACCCTGCGTTTTAGCGTCTTCTTATTATTTTCCAAAACCAAATCCAATTGTGAACAAATTAACGGATTTTAATCTACCATAGTCTAAGTAGGCATAATCAATACGGCCTTTTATTCCTGACATGTCGAAATTTAATCCTCCACCTAATGTAACTCCTTGTTCGTCGTAATTAAACTTATATCCCGCTCGTAAAGAAAACATTTTTAGGAAGGTATACTCAAGTGCCGTATGGACTCTTTCAGGCCCATCATTTGGATGAACGCCTTCCAGATAACCAGTTAGCTTATGTGGGCCTCCCTTACTATTTTCGATAAAATCATAAGCTATTCCCATGCGAAAATCAATCGGCATTCGGACGCTCTGAGGCAAACCATAGATTTCTGAAAATCCAAAAAATTCCGTATCCGGCCCAAAATTACGCGCCAGTATCGATAACCGTAGGCTATGAAAGCCTGTGCGGAAGAATATTCCGAAATCAGCATTCCAGTTCTCATTGGTAACATCGTCAAGTTTTTCTCGAATATAGCTGATATTTCCACCAATAGAAAGCTTGTCAGTCACTGATCGTGCATAAGAGATACCAACTAATATATCCCCAGCCGTAAAGGTGCCTAAATCACCACTACGTTGAGTGATTCCAAGTTCCTCATTATAAACATTTTCTGTACGATACATTGTCCCGGCATCAAGATTGGCAAAGCTTAAGCCAAATACTCCCCATTTCCCAAAATTTTTCGCCACGGCTCCAGTGGTATAGGAAATATCCGCTACATAGTTGAGTTTACTGAATGCCGCATCGATATTCTTTATATCAACAAGGTTGGCCGGATTATTAAAAATAGCTGAAGCATCATTATCTGTTAACCCGCATTTTACATCCCCTAATGCAGCATTCCTTGCTACGGTCGGAAGATGAAGAAACTGCCAACCGGTTTGGCCTACCCGTTCAAATGCAGGAGGTTTAATTCCAGACTCTTGTCTATATTGAGCATGTATGTAACTACTGCTTCCTAAAATGAAAGTAATTAAAATTCCAATAAAAAAGATTTTCTTTATCATTTTAAATCCCTCCTGATTACATTATTTAATAATGACGAATTTTCCGATCTTAGTTTCGCCTTCGTGTCCAGGTACTTCCGACTCCACCTGAAAAAGATAGATCCCGGGAGCTACATATTGGAGGTATTTATTAACCTGGTAATCGCCAATTGCTTTGGAACCCCAGGACTCATCACCGCTACCGTCATCATGTTTAATCGTTCTCACCAATTCCCCGGCAAGTGTGTAAATTCTAATAGTACATTTGGACGGTATATTAACAAATTCCAATCTATATCTCTCCCCTGTCCCTCTTAACATGCTATGTTGCTTGAATGGATTAGGATAAACTCGGACATCGTTTAGATTATTGCTTGTAGGAGCCATTGCATATACTGGTTCAACGTTTGCGTTAACAAGCCCGCTTTCTAATGGAGGTAAGTTAGTAATAGAAGGATCGGGAGGCCATGGATCATCATGACCAGTATCGTACGATGATACAGCATAGTAGTAACCTACACCTAACAACGCTTTATCTTTGTAAGTAACCATACCATCTTCTATGACTTCCTGTCCCTTTGGAATATCTGCAATGAGCTCCCATGGTCCAACATTTCGACGCGTAGAACGATACACGCGATATCCGGCAAAATCGTTCACTCCATAATCCGGATCAACATAATCATCTGCAATAGGAGGCCATTGGATTTTAATCAATTGCCCCTCAGGAAGTGGAGTAATAGTGAGCGAATTCATCTCGTTTGTTGGAGTTGGTGGGGGTACTGGACATTTATAGCCTCTATTGTAAAGTTCAATAGCTGCATCAACGTGAGCCCACAAACTATCAGCTCCATCTTTTAAGTGAGCTTCATTTTCCAAACCACCTTCGACAACTCTTGAAAAATCCATCACCCCGGCTGCCACAACCATGACAAACTTTAGCTCTCCCCCAGGAGGCAAATCATAAGGGCCGGTTTCATAAAGATAATCAATTTGCCGCTCGTAAAGAGTCCGAGGAGCGGTAGTTAAACCTAAACCTGCTGCGATATCATCCAGTGGTTGCCCGTTTTCAGTAGTTGGGGGCAAAGGCTGATCGTATTTTAAAGCTGTAAGAATGTAATCATCAGGATCAAAATCCACTTCAGGATTATCATTCATCGGATCCAATTGCACACGGTTCCATTCTTGATTCAAATTTCCTTTATCAACTATATTCATATGATCTCTTTCGTTCGGATCTGATTTTTCTGGCTTTTCAAGCCAAAAATAGGTAAAGTATTGTGGCGATTGAAATTCATGGTTAATGGCATTGGGTGCGTCAAGATCAGCGGGGTCACCTAAATCGCTTTGTGTTAATCCATACGAATAAGTTACAGGCTCGCTATCGGTGTTCCAAAGTCTACCATCATGAAAATAAAAGGCTTCATGTTCTACATCCCATTCATAAACATCATCATCTCTCCATCCACCAACAATAGGAGTGGCTATGCTAAGTTCTGCTGTCGGAGCAAACCTGAAATTGGTTATTTGATGACCTCCTGTATTTTTAAACACGTATTCATAGATTATAAAATCATCATATTTAGGAATGCTCCAGGCCATGGCCCTAAAGTGCATTTCGACACCATATTCTTTTATTAAACAGGCACCGGTTATCATTTCTTCAGCTGGAATAGAAGGATCTTCCAAGTTATAGTTTTTAATCAATTTCGTGTCTTCGAGTGGAGCAATATACATTGGGTTGGGATCATATGCCATGCAGACCCGAAAGGGAACCCCCACACCATCCACATTTGCCCAAGCCATCCAACCCGACCATTCGCACATACCGTAATGATCATTCAAATCTGCTCCAAGTTTATGACCGGGATAGTCAAATTTGTAAAATTCTTCACCGCCAAGTGTGGGTTGACCTACTGCGGATGTGTTCCAGATGCGTGCCCATAGTTTGCCGCGGGTCAAGTCTTTGAAATTGAAGTCTTGACCATAGATTAACGGGACCATTATTACCAGCATAAAAATGGCAGTGAAAATACCCCGATTTAGAAATGGATAATTTAAGAATGATTTGGTTTTCATGACATTCCTCCTTTAATGAATGCGAGCAAATTAGAATTCAAGCGTAAATGTTAAATACGCCATTCTCTTTGGGTTACTGACCGAATTATAAAACCACCAAACATTATCCTCTCCAGATTGCCAAACCTTGGGTTTTTCTTTGTTTTCTTCCCATTTCTTTAGATCATCTCCACCCAACAAAACTCTGTCGTAATTATTAAATAAATTAAAAATTTCGACACCTATTTTGGCTGTTACATTTTTTATAGGTATTTTTTTGGTAAGTTTCAGATCCGTTCTTTGGTGTGGATACCACCGCTTATTGTTAGGCACCCGGAGTCCGGTATAATCGTCAGGATAATAAGTATATTCGGGGCCAGCGAAGTATTCATAATATACACCCATGCTAATATCACTAGCATATCCCCACTTTTGTGGAGTTATATAAATCGCATTCCCTTTAAGAATATAACTACTGATCCAGTTAGCTTTAGTCTCAGAAAAGGACTGCGGCTGATTTGGTTGACTTGCATCTTCTCGGTATTGCCAGTACCCTGTCGCTCCGCCAGTACTCAAGCCATAATTGAAAGTAAGATTGGCAGACCATCTTTTATTAAATAGCTTATCAATTGTAATCTCAATTCCCCTTACGTCTCTAAAGGCGTTATTTGTGTAGAAAATATTATCGTGGCCATCATTGGCTATATTTCTTGCTATACTCGTTGTATATATATTATTTCCCCATCCTGTTAAAGCAAAACCGCCTCCAGACTGGTTATAGGTACTCTGATGTGAAAAACCATTTAGTCGGTCCGAATCTTTGTAGTAGCCCGTTAAAGTTAGACGGAAAATATTGAACAAACTTTGATCAAAGCCAAGTTCATATTGGATGGTTCTGCTATAGGTCAGCCCAGGATGCCCATACCAGCCCTGCCATTGGTCCATTCTTACAGACCCGTAGGGATCGCTATCGTACCAACTTGTTGGGAATCCCAAAACTTTTGCCCATGAAGGCCTTTGATAGAAGTGACCGTAACTAAAACGTAATTTTGAGTTCTCGGTCATTGGAAAGGATAACCCCAGTCGCGGAGCTACGGCAAATTTCCAGTCTGATTTCACCGTATTTTTATCCTGTCGATGTCCATCAAAAAAACTTCTATAATCTTTGTAAGTTGCAAACCAATCTTTAGCTGGCATATAGGATTGCCAAATCGGCGCAGTATTGGAAGGATGGGTACCATCGCCCCCGTGCCATGTTTCAAAAGCCACAGGATCGTAAATACTTTCAGGATAATCATGCCTTGCGTTAAAGCCACTAATGCGCACACCTATATTTAATATTATTCCTTGATATTCCATTTTATCCTGTATATAGAACGCCCCTTCTACCGGTTTGCCGTTAAACACATTATCCAGATGCCAGACATCACCAGCAGGAAATTCCATATAATAATGCTGATAGTCGACATCATAAAACTTGAACTCGGCACCGGTTTTGACCTGGTGCGCATTGGTTACCTGGCTAAGTAAATCGCCTTTGGCTGTAAAAACCTTGCTCTTGCTATAATTATTTACCTGAATTTGTCTTGACTCTAACCGGAAATTTCCACCAAGATCAAACCAGCTATCACCCCAACCAACAGTAGAGAGGTCGGTCTTTAACTTTGAATAATCCTGAAGTTCAGTCATATTATCGTAAAGATAAGTTAATTGCAACGTATAATAAGTTGCAGGATTCAATGTATGTTGCCACTTCAACGTTGCAACATTCAAAGATTTCTCTTCAGGACCTTTTAACCAGAAACCACCCCACGGAGCATAAGCTTGTTCATCATAAGGATTTCTTACATCAGAATTTGGCTGCCATTGAGCCTCTTGAGAACTTTCAAAGTTATTCCAATTACTTTCCGTGTAAGTACAACTTTTATACCAGCCTCGCAACAATTCCAAGCTTAATTTCTTAGTATCATCCAGATAATAGGTAAGTTTACCCTGCAAATTATATTCAGGATTATACTTTTCTGCCTGTGGATAAATATTAACGCCTCTTTTGTAACGTGCAGAAAGCAGTAAGCTTACTTTGTTCATGGGGGAGCCATAAACAGTAGCCTCAATCTCGTGTTGAGGACGCTTGGTATAGTCTCCAAGAACTGGATCCGGGGTTATTTGCTTGCGATAAGTTTCAAGAAGCTGCT
>JAGHBR010000109.1 GCA_021160885.1 Caldisericaceae bacterium | reverse complement strand
GTAGTTACCTGTTCGTTAAAATCGATTACAAATATCGGCTGGACGTACTGCAAACCAAAGGTGTGGTAAAAATCGTCAATTTTAACGGACAACCGGCTGTGGTACCAGACTGGCAAATCGAATCATTAAAACGCATGTTAGAACATCCCGAAAAGATTCAGCTTGAGAACTATGTAAAATTGGGAGTAATTGTTGAAATTCAGGAGGGCCCGTTTAAGGGCATGAAGGGTATGATTAAAATGATAAAGAACCAAACTCGCCTGGTAGTGAGTATCGAGGGTATCATGCAGGCGGTTTCGGTGGAAATTGATCGTGATTTTGTCAAAAAAGTTATACAGCCGGACGAAGTGGTGAGTAACGGGTATTAAGTGTTTATTTAGACAAAACCAATTCGTCCTGATGATTGGATGAACTGTCAGGCGATGTCATCATAATTTTTAAAAACCACAGATTTTTACCGATCAAATAACAAAGTACATAAGGCATTGAAATCCGGTGTTGCCTGGTTTCATGAATTTATGAGTCAACTTTAGAACTAATCAAAGTAATACCATAATCCTGAAAAATCAGAGGGCGGAATAAGGCTGCCAGGCCGCAAGCGAAGCGCATTGTTATAATTTCTATTGAATAGGCCGTGTCTCTCTGAAGAAATTTAGTCCGTAAGGCCGGAAACGCCTTGCCCCTACGCCTGGCTAATAAGAAAGGCCAAACATCTATTTACCATTCAACCAGATGTCATTCGACCAGAGTAGCAACATCGTCGCTGCATTCCAAAACCATTCATCCAAAATTATCGATGCTTTTTTTGATGTCAATCAAAGTTGAATAAAAAGTTTTTTATTATTTATTTACTGAATATATTACGAAAAAGGAAATGCAAAAATTAAACGTAATTCAAACGGTCAGCCTTTGAGGTAAAAATGGATTTTCAGTTATGGTACACTTTAGTTCTGCTTTTTATAACGAGCATCCTTTTAATTAAAGAGAGTTTTGAAACCGAATTAATCCTGTTGTCCTTCCTATTCCTGTTAATTTTAGGAAAGGTAATCAGCGTTAAAGAAGCCTTTGTTGGTTTTTCCAATGAAGGAATGATAACCATAGGATTCCTCTTTATTGTGGCCGCCGGGCTCAATAATTCCGGCCTGATGGCCCAGTTGCAGAATCTTTTGTTTGGTAAAAGCAATCACTCCGGATATAGAAAAAAATTAATTAGAATTCTATTTCCGGTTACGGGTGTTTCAGCTTTCATTAACAATACACCGGTAGTTGCTCTTTTAATCCCGGCCTTAAAAAGCTGGACGGAACGCTTAAACTTGGCTCCCTCCAGGTTTTTTATTCCCTTATCGTACGCGGCCATGCTGGGCGGAATGTGCACTCTGATTGGTACAAGCACTAACCTGATCATTTACGGTTTAATGGAAGAGAACGGCATCAAAGGCATGGAAATGTTCGAAATTTCCAAAGTCGGCGTACCGGTGGCCATCAGCGGACTGCTGTTCATCATTTTTGTGGTCAGTAAGTTGCTGCCGGAGCGCAAAGAATCGTTGCAAACGCTTGAGGCAAATACCCGTGAATTTGTGGTTGTTTTAAAAGTGACACCAAAGTTTAAAGGAATCGGCCAAACCGTTGAAGAAGCCGGTTTACGACACTTAACGGGTCTTTTTCTTTTTCAGATTGAACGAAATGGAGAAATCATTGCCCCTGCCCGTCCGGATGAGGTCATTAAGGTAGGCGATCGTCTCTTTTTTACAGGCTTGCCCAAAACCATTCTTGAATTGCAGAAGACACCCGGTTTAAAAATCATTGAAGATGCGCAATTGGATTTGAAGCAATACGATTCTTCTGAAATCCGGCCCTTTGAAGTTGTGATTTCCAACAGTTCGCCTCTAATCGGGCAAAATGTACGCGAAAGCAACTTCCGTCAGCGTTACGATGCGGTTATTATTGCCATTCACCGAAATGGCGAACGCATTCAGAAGAAGATCGGCGATATTGTGTTGCGCGCCGGCGATACCTTGCTTTTGCTGGCTCATAAGAGTTTTCTGAAAAAATATTACCATTCAAAAGATTTTTTGCTGGTCTCCGAAAGTGTAAAGGTCCCTTCAAAACCGGTTAAAAACCAGATTATTGCCGTGGTTACCATTTCCTTAATGGTAACTTTGTTCGTTTTGCATGTGGTGCCCATTGTGGTGGCTGCCGGAATTGCGGTCATGATTTTATTATTGACACGAACGCTTTCGCTGGAAGAGGCCAGAGAAGCGGTTGATTTTCGGGTACTGGTCATCATAGCCGCTGCTTTTGGCATTGCGGCCGGTATTAAAAACTCCGGTTTGGCGCAGTTTTTTGCCCATTACATAATTATAGGAGGCAGTGGTTTTGGACTGGTAGGCGTTATAACGGGCATCTTTTTAATAACTAGTGTTTACACCAATTTTATTACCAATAATGCTGCTGCGGCGCTGGTTTTCCCAATCGTTTTAGCCGTTACCACCGAGTTACAGGTTGACCCGCGTCCTTTTATTTTAACAATGGCCATTGCTGCCTCGTCCAGCTTTGCCACCCCAATTAGTTATCAGACAAATATTATGGTTTACGGCCCCGGTCGTTACCGGTTTAAGGATTTCCTGAAGGCAGGCATTCCCATGCAGTTTTTTATTACGGTTGTTTCGGTAACCCTCATTTATTTTTTCTATTTTTAAAAGAGCTACTTGCAACAAATTTTCAAATCTTGTAAAATTAAAAACGAGGTCATTTTAAAAGGTCCTGGAAATCTAATAAGGTCCGTTCGTCTTTTGGGCCCTAAATATCCTTTAGGATTTGATGATCCTTTTCTTTTAGCATAACTCCGTCCTTTTAGGCGGAGGTAAAAGGTCACCTTGATTTCAGGCACTTTGTTGCCCTGGGTAATTAATTCAAAGAAACTTTTGAAAAAATCATTAAGAATGTCATCCACGCGCAGGCGGGAATCTCTAAATTGTTGTAATTATTAGATTCCGCATCAAGTGCGGAATGATGGGTTTGGAGAATCCCCGGTTTTTTCAAAGGTTTCTCCAAAACAAAAACATTATTTAAACTAATCCGGGATGAACATGCAGTTAAGTTTATTCAGCGTAGAGAACAAATCGAAAGAACTATACCGCAAAAACCTGGCCGCTTTTAATTTACAAAAAGCTATTTCGGAGTTAAAGCTCTGGCATCGTTCAGTAGATGCGCCGGAAAATCTTGAATTAAAAATGCAAGCGGTACAATTTATTCTTGACAACTTGACGCTCCAGCCGCAAAACAATCTTCTGTTTTTGGCCCATCTTTATCAGAATGCGCATCAGGTAAAAGAAGTAGAACCTTTGCTGGAAGATTGGCGCTTTCTAAAAAAAGGCCTGACTCGGGCTTTAGCCGATTTGCTCATCAAAAACGAGCAATTCGATTTTATTTCTGAAGACCTGTCTCCGGCGGAAATTTTTTTATTAAATAGTCAATTTGAGGAAACAGTTCGCGTAGTAGAAAAATACGTTTCCTCTTTTGGGGAAAATGCGTATTTGCGTCAGTTGCAGGCAGCCGCTTATTTCAAATTAAATGATGAAAAACAAAGTCGCATTTGCTACACGCTTGCCTTATTTAACGATCCCCGCCGCTGCAGACCAGAATATTTCTGGCCCAGAGCGTTCAAAAACAAAATGTTGTACCTGCAAAACAAATTTCCTGATGCACAACAGGCGCTGTTACACATGACCTTTTCTTTGTGGGAAGATGGACACCTTTATCTGGAACCGGAGAACACGACCTTTAAGGCTTTCATTCAGGAAAAAATAGCCGCGGCAGCTGGCAAACATCTGGCGGCA
Source organism: Caldisericaceae bacterium (assembly GCA_021160885.1). Lineage (GTDB taxonomy): Bacteria > Calditrichota > Calditrichia > Calditrichales > Calditrichaceae > Caldithrix. The sequence goes on along the minus strand of JAGHBR010000109.1, from coordinate 1,842 downwards.
GAGGAGTCGTTCTTATTGTTTTTACATTATTTGTACCTGGCCGAAGTGGAACGCCTCAGTAATTTTTCTAAGGAACCGACGCCAGACCTTAAAGCGCTACGTCAAAAGATGCAATCCATCAATAAGGGATGGTATCAGCGCTACGAAACCAGGCTGCTTAAATTTCATATGCTCTGAAAAATGTGGAACAAACATGTTAAATCGCCTGTTAAAACTGGAAACGAAACTAAACAATGAAAAGCATTGGGCTTACAAAAACTTACATTTTTTCCTTGATCGCCTCAATGCTCGATTACCTTTGCGGGTGAATGGTAAATTTTTCTGGATTCCAATTATTTATGGTATGGGCTTGTATCATCTGCTTAAAACGGAATTCTTTCTGGCGCCTTTGATTCGAAAGTTGTACAATTTGTCGGACGGGGCGTTTATCGATGTGGACGCCAATATTGGTCAGACATTGTTACGTTTTAAGAGTCTTGGTACTTCTGAAAAATATGTTGGGTTTGAGCCCAATGCCGGGGCTTTTTTTTACCTCAGTGAATTGATTAAAGTGAACCGATTTCAAAATTGTCTGATTTTTCCGTTTCCGCTGTCTGCGCATTCTGGTGTACAGGAGTTATTTAAGCGTCATCGCGTCGATACTTCTTCTACTTTGGTGCAAAATTATAAAAGTTTTGCAAACGATGGAAATCAGACTTTGATGTTTACTCTTTGTGGTGATCAGCTGGTACATGAATTGGGCAACTTAAAAATAAACCTGATTAAAATCGATGTAGAAGGCTCTGAGTTAGAAGTGATTTGTGGTTTTAAAACGACATTGAGGCAACACAGGCCATTTGTCATCTGCGAAATATTGCCGGTTTATCATCTAAAAAGCGACAATTTAAGGATGCGTAAAGAAAGACAGGATTTGTTGCTAAAATTTTTGAAAACATTAGGATACCAGTTTTTCGTATTAGAAATCATTAGCATCTGCAAATTATTGAAGAAATTGAGGTACATTCCAATCTGAAAGACAGCAACTATTTATTTGTACCGGACAACCAGCGGGATAATGTGTTGAAGTATTTTAAAATTAGTACTGTAGAGGGTGGTAAACATTGAATATTTGGTTAACTTCAAAACCGCTTTACCTGGATAAAAAATTGTGTTCGTTTTAGCAAACACTGCGTATCTGTCCTGTGAAGTATCTCTTTTATTAGTTATTGACCAATAGCATGACATCGTGGACTAAAATAGTTCCACTAAAGTTAGCACCACATCGAGGGGGAGTTCACGATGTTTAATGAATAATTTTTTGCACAACATCGCGGACTTGATCATTTACTAAAAACATATGGAACTTTGTCATTGAAAACCAAATTCAAAATTTAGATTAACAAAACATTTATAAGGATTCTTTTATGAACCTTTATTCTTTACCTGCAAGCATTGCTTTAGCCGTTAACATCGCTTTGGGGTTAATTATTTTTTCCCATAATCCCAAAAAATCGGCAAACCGATTGTTTACTCTATTAGTAGGTTCAATGGCTGTTTGGAATTTCGGCATTATTATTATGTCAAACGCTCATTCACAGTTTATGGCTCTATTAGGAGCAAAACTCACATTAATGGGAATTTTTATATTCCCTGTCTTTTTTTTGCATTTCACCTTTGTCTTTCCCAGGGAAAATAGAAGTAAAATAAGTCCATTAAGCCATCCTTTACTTTTTTATATACCTCCTGTAGCAATCCTAACTATAATTTTATTAAAGATGCAAATAAAAATGGGACGTATTCATGCGCTAAACAATATATTTTACCTCGGACTTCACGACCAAACTACTGGCTTCTACATTGCAT
>JAGHBR010000431.1 GCA_021160885.1 Caldisericaceae bacterium | reverse complement strand
TAAAGGAGGTACATTTATGAGTGCCAGTAAAGGTAATTTAAATTTAGAAGACTTTAAACCACCCCAAATTTCGGCAAAGTTGATCAAATGGGTGGTTGGAGGAATTTTTGTGCTGATCTTTTTCTTTTCCAGCTGGTTCACCGTTGGGCCGGAAGAAGTCGGTGTCGTTTTACGATTTGGCAAATATGTCAGAACCGTTAATCCCGGTTTGAATTTTATGTTGCCTTTTGGTATTGAAAATGTTTACAAGGTGCCCGTACAGCGACAGTTAAAACAGGAATTTGGTTTCCGTACGCGCAAGGCAGGCGTAAAAACCGAATATTCCAGCAGGCGTTATCAAGAAGAATCATTGATGTTGACCGGCGATTTAAATGCGGCTGAGGTTGAATGGATTGTTCAATACCGTATTGCAGATCCTTACCAATATCTGTTTAAAATTCGTAATGCCGAAACAACCTTTCGGGACGTTAATGAAGCAGTTATGAGAGAAATTGTTGGTGATCGTACGGTAAACGAAGTGCTAACAGTTGGTCGCCAGGAAATTGCCTCTGCGGCCGAAATGATGGTTCAGGAACTGGCAACTCAATACGAAACGGGTATTAAAGTTGATCAAATCGTTTTGCAGGATGTAAACCCACCTGATGAAGTAAAACCTTCGTTTAATGAAGTGAATGAAGCCCAGCAGGAAAAAGAGAAACTGATTAACCAGGCTCGTTCTGAATACAACAAGGTGATTCCCAAAGCACGCGGTGAGGCGCAAAAAATTATTGAAGAAGCGCACGGCTATGCTCTGGAACGGGTTAATGAAGCCAAAGGCGATGTGGCACGTTTTAATCAGCTCTATTCTGAATACCGCAAGGCAAAAGAAGTAACCCGACAACGTATGTACCTGGAAACCATGAATGAAATTCTTTCTAAAGTCGGCCGTAAATTGATTACCGACAAAGCAGCCATCGGCATTTTGCCGCTTTTTCAATTAGACAACAAGGGAGGGCTTAAAAATGAATAAACGAAGGAATATTATTATTGGCGTGATTGTCTTCCTGGCCTTAATTGTATTTGTCTCTTCTGCATTCATAGTCAATGAAACCGAACAGGTAATTATTACGCGTTTTGGCAAACCAGTTGGCAAATCGATCAATACACCCGGCATCCATTTTAAAATGCCCATTATCGAAAAGGCAACCTTTTTTGAGAAACGGTTTTTAGAATGGGATGGCGATGCCAATCAGGTGCCTACCAAAGACAAGCGTTTCATCTGGGTCGATACTTACGCCCGTTGGAAGATTTCCGATCCTCTGCTGTTTTTTCAGCGTGTCCGCAATGAACGCGGCGCTCAGGCCCGTTTGGATGACATTTTAGATGGTGAAACCCGTAACGCAGTGGCTAAACACAATCTGGTGGAACTGGTACGCAGCACCAACCGAAAACCAATGGTTTGGGCCGACACAGCCCTGGCCGATGAAAATTTAGAAGATGTCTTTCCGACTATCAAATACGGACGTGAACGCATTACACGCGAAATTCTAAAAGCCGCTCAGGAACGCACCAAAGAATTAGGTGTGGAATTACTGGATATTCGCTTTAAACGCATTAATTACGTGGAAGAAGTTCAGCGGAAAATTTACGAACGCATGATTACTGAACGAAAACGCATCGCTGAAAAATACCGCTCCGAGGGGCAGGGTGAAGCTTACAAAATTCTGGGACAAAAGGAACGCGAATTAAAGAGAATTCAATCTGAAGCTTACAAAACTGCTGAGGAAATACGCGGGCGCGCCGATGCTGAAGCCACGACTATTTATGCCAGCGCCTATAATCGCAATGCAGATACCAGAGATTTTTACCGTTTTCTTAAAACGCTGGAAACCTACAAAACAACTTTTGGTGAAAGAGACTGGCTAATCTTAACCACTGACAATGATTTTTACAAATTATTGCAAAAGAATAAATAAGGTATTAATGCTGCCTGGCGCATAATATCAAGCAAGACAACTGTTAAAATTGGTTGAGAAGTTTTAATAAAAACCCCCGCACTTTTTAATTGGAAGTGCGGGGTTTGTAAATTTATTCTGCCGCAGGTAATGAGCCTGGAGTGCGTTCACCTAATTTTTGATCTAGCATGAACAACAAGGCCGGATTATCTTTAACCCATTTCAATTGTTTTAAAATGTCAGACACCTGTTTTTCTTCCTCGACTTGTTCTTTGATGAACCATTCTAACTCTACCTGAGTGGGGTAGTCTTTTTCCTTGACAGCCATTTCGTAAATATCATTAATGCTTTGCGTTACTTTCTGTTCATGTTGCAAAACTTTTTCAAATAAATCAGTTATATCATTGTAGTTATGTTCCGGTTTTTCAATGGCTCCCAACTCCACATGGCCTTCACGATCCTGAACATATTTAAACAATTTCATGGCATGCTGGTGTTCTTCTTCAGCCTGGCTGATGAACCAGTTGGCAAAGCCCCCCAAATCAATGGAATCGCAATAGGATGCCATGGCTAAATACAAATACTCAGAATAGAATTCATGCGTAATCTGATCATTTAATGCCTTTTCTAATGTTTTACTTATCATTTTACCTCCTGATGTTTTTTTATTTCATTCTAATTTACCTGTTAACCAAATTGTAACAAGCTTCCTAAATAAGATACTTTTCATTTTATGCAAAAATCCCTTTAATAGGAACTATTTTTAGGAACAAATTCATTCCTCTATTTTCAATTTATTGTCTTTCTCAAATAGATCAGGAACATGTTCGTCGCCCAACCAGATTTCAAGAACTGGTTTTTCCTTTTTAACTGAAATTTCAATCTCTTTTAAATGCGTTTTCCAAACTGCCATTGAACGTTCAAGATATGCTTTACTGCTATCCTGATAAAGGATGATTAATTTAACCGGTACAGGTAATTTCCCCTTTTTGACCACTTTCAGGAGCAGGTTGTCTTCATCTTCATCAACTTTTTGCAAGGCCAGGTCCGGATAACCAAATTCAAAAAACCATGGTTTAAAAAACCAGCTTAAATCTTCTTTAAGCACATCATTAAAAGTAAAAAAGAAATCAAAAGGCATGGGGTGTTTTCCCTTCCACCGCTCAATATATTCGTGCATGGCTTTTAAAAATCTTTCCCGACCTAAATATTCTTCCAGAAGGTAATAGGCAATACCTGGTCTGTTGTAAGAAGCATTTCGATAAGAAAATCGTCCTTGACCGCCGTAGATGGTTGCGGGATAAATCATCGGCACATCATATTCACTACCGGCTATTCTCAAATAACGAGTAATCGTTCTTCGGATGGGATCATATCCTTTGGCTTCTCTGGCCTGAAACTCAAAAGGAAGCATGGTAGCCCAGCCCTCATCCATCCAGGCATACTTTCGTTCATTAGTGCCCATCATAAAGGGGAAATAGGTATGAGCTATTTCATGGCTGGTGACATGGACCATGCCTGAACGCTCTCTGGCAGAGCCATCATTGACCATCATGGGGAATTCCATTCCCCCGCTTCCATTAAACACAGTTAAGGAAGGATAAGGGAATGGATAAGCAGGCATTTCGTTGGAGAAAAACAAAATAGCCTTTTTAGCAACCTCTGCCACTTCATAAAAATCTTCTGACTCCTTTTTGTACGCCGCGCCGATTAAAACCCGTTCCCGGTTTTCGGCTACCTTGGCGCTGGTTAAATCCCACAAATAGTGATCGCTGGTAGAAAAAGCAAAATCCGGCACATGCTGCGCTTTGTAAATAAAGGTGTTCCAGGCATTGTCCGCGGTGATATGCCCTTGTTGCAAATCTTCTTCCGTGATGACATGAATGACTTCATCTGCTGATAAAGCTTTTTTGTACCGTTTTACAAATTTCTTTTGTAAAACTTCATCCATATTTTGTAAGCGGCCGGTGGCCCAAACCACGAAGTTTTTTGGAACGGTTATCTTTACATCATAATTGCAGAAATCGTTGTAAAATTCCTGTCCGCCAGTGTAATTAAAGGTGTCCCAACCTTCAAGATCATCATAAACCGCAATTTGTGGATACCAGTAAGCGATGTGGAAAGAAGTGGAGTCATAAGTTCCCATACGAATATTCGATTTTTTGGAAATAGTCAGCTGCCAATCCACTTCAAGCAGCGCGCTACTTTTAGGTGCAATTTTCCTTTGTAGACGAATTCTCATATTTGTGCCGTAACGTCTTACATCTGGATTCTCATCCAGGGCTATTTCTTGACCGTCAATTTTTAGCAGTCTGATTTTTACACCATCATGCAAATCTTCCGGACTCGCAGCCCAATCACGTGCGTTGCCTTTTTTAAAAATGTCCTGGTACAATCTGATTACCAGACGATCCAGAGAATCAGGACTCTCATTGTAATAAACAATTTTTTCATGACCATCAATCGTTCGTGTTGCCGGTTCAAATCTAACCTCAATTTTATAGTCGGAATGGTTTTGCCAGTATGCAGGGCCAGGTCTCCCATCCATGGAGCGTGTGCCATTTTCATAGGCCTTTTGCAAATTTACCGGAACAGGCAAGGTAGAACCGCCAAATATTTGAAAAGACGGAAACAAAATAACTAAAAACAGTACATACTTTTTCATGACTTCCTCCACCAGTTTGATATTTCCGGTATTTTAAACTTTTCTTCAACATCAAGCAAATTGGAAAAGGGAAAATGACTGGTACATCTGTAAAAAATTGAGAGCCGCGGATTTTGCCAGGACAAAATTAATTTGGATCGAGAGACATTTACAACCAAAACGTAGATAAAAGTCAAAGGTAGGATAATTAAGAGGTCGAAATCTTCCTATCATTTTCATGCAGAAAGCATTGCAATTCTTAAAAGACAAAATAATAAATCTGCGCACTTCTGCGGAGTCTGCTTAAAATTAATTCTTTTTGCTCCGGCATTCTTCAATTTTAACTGCCCTGGAAATATCAATAAGCAAAGGCGTCAATTATTTAGTTTTATCCGGCACAAAATTTAAAGCTGCTGAATTGATGCAATAACGCAAACCAGTCGGCGGTGGACCATCTTCAAATACATGACCAAGATGTGCGCCACATTTGGAACAAAGAACTTCTGTTCGAATCATACCCAGACGGGTGTCTTTCTTTAGCTCAATATTTTCCCGATTGGCCACCTCCCAGAAACTGGGCCAACCGCTGCCCGAATGGTATTTAGTATTCGAAGTAAACAACTCAGCGCCACAGGCGACACAAACATAGGCGCCCTCTTCCCAGTAATCGTAATATTTACCGCTAAACGGACGTTCCGTTCCCTTTTGACGCGTTACGTAGAACTGTTCTGGTGTTAAACAGGATTGCCAGTCCGCATCGGTTTTAAAGACTTTGTGTGCCTTTTTATTAGTTGAATCCGGTTTATCCTTCATCGGCTTGTTCTCCTGAGATTGTGCAAAAACCATCGCACTTATTATTAAAAGCCAAAATATTTTTTCCATAATAAACCTCTTCTTTACGCAATGTAACGCAATAGCTGGCCCAAAAAATCCCTTTAGAGAATTTTCCCCGGTTTAAATTAGAATTTGGTGAGATTAACCGTCGAAAGATCAAATGTGGTAATACGCTTTGAAATGCAACGCCTTTGCCGTGTAGAAAAACGTTTGTAACACATTTAAGCTTTACAAAACGAAGAAACGATTCAACATATTGTAATTCGTTGGAGGTGTTCTGCAATTATTCTTTATTTTGCTGAACGATTTTCCCCTTAATGTAAAGCGTAACTACTGGTTTTGTAGTGTCATTTGAATAAACTTTAATACTTTTTTGAAAAACGCCCATTCTGCCATGCGTATTAAAGGTGGCTTTAATTTGAGCCGTACTACCCGGAGCAATGACTTCTGAACTCAGAAGCGCGGCTGTGCAGCCTCAGCCACTTTTTAAGCGGTAAATGCGCAGACTATCAGAGCCAATATTTTTCAGAATAAAGATATGAGAGATTGCCGTGTCAGCAGGTACTTCTCCAAAATTAAATTCGGTTTCAGAGGCAGACAGGCGGGCGCCTTTTATTTTGGTTGAATCCTGAGCCTGAATGATTCCTACTCCCAGAAGCAACAACGAAAATATGGTAATCATTCTTTTCATTTTACGCCCCTTTCATCAATATTTTACAATTCAATTTAAACGAATTTTCTAAAAATTCAAGACTAATTTAATTCGTACCAACTTTTGGTTGTTTTGTTTTTAATTGATTAATATTGCGATGGTAAGAAGATTCAGAAATTATCCAATAGTATGGTATTTCAGGTCAATCAAGGTGATTGCACTGCTTTTATTTTTGTAACTTCATCCATCCTGGTGAGAATGATAATGTGTTCTCGTGGTGACTGTTTTTCTGTCTTTTAAGAGTAAGGCTTTAATTTTATTCACTAATCATCATGGATTAAATTAAACGAAACCTTTGAAAAATCGGTGTTCTCCAAACCTGTCATTCAGCACTTGATGCGGAATCTAATATTTACAACAACTTAGAGTTTCCCGCCTGTGCGGGAATGACATTCTTAATGATTTTTCAAAGGTTTTTAAACATGTTTTCAAATTGAACGTCTGAAACTAAAGCCTGTGCCTGCCGATTTTGTAAAGATTGCTAAATATCAATAAAAAATTTACGATAACCTCTTAAAAGTGTTTGTTTTTTTCAAATTCATTCTTAACTTATGATTAGAAAATTAAGTTGGAGGTAAACATGGCTAGAAAGTTTTCAGAGATTGTAATTGAAGGTCCATTCATGTTAGTTAAAGGCTTTTTACTGGGCTTTTTGTCCTGTAAAAAACCAGACGGTAAATACTTCTTCCACCGCAAAGCCAATATTCGTCGTGAAACACTGAAAGAATTCGTGAAGGAATTATTTGAACTCGAAAACTATGTTCACCTTTGCCTGGAAAATGATTTAATAGAACCATTCAAGCAATCATTAGAACTTTACACTAAAGTTACAGGCTATGGCATTCAATCAGTTAAAGCGATTAAAGGAGCGCATTTCTCCTTTGCCGCGGAATTGTTTGAAAAAGATCTGGCCGTTAATTTCAAACAAATAATAGAAAACTTGCCGGAAGGTGTTAAATTGATTAATTATCGTCCTTCAGAAGAGTTTGAGCGTGATGCCAAAGGTATTGAGAGCTATGCGCCTCTGCATGAATATGTATTCCGTGCTAAAGGTGAAATTGAAGGCGAATTTGAAGGGGTGGTTGACACTTACATGAAGATTAAACGTAGTGATTTAAGTGAGTTTATTATTTGTAGCGAAATAAAATTGCAAACGGAGTAAACGTCAATATAAAAAAAAGGCCGGTAAGCAACCGGCCTTTTTGATTTAATCTAACTTGTCAATTTTTCATCTTTTTCAACTCATCAATCATACGCGGCACCACTTCAAATAAATCGGCCACAATTCCGTAATCTGCCACTTTAAAGATTGGCGCTTCAGGATCTTTGTTAATAGCCACGATGTATTTGGAAGAAGACATGCCGGCCAGATGTTGAATGGCGCCACTGATGCCTACCGCAATGTACAAAGTTGGCGAAACAGTTTTACCGGTCTGCCCCACCTGTTCATCATGAGGACGCCAGCCGGCATCGACTGCGGCCCGCGAAGCGCCTGTAGCAGCACCAAGCAGGTCGGCCAGTTCTTCAATTAAATGCCAGTTTTCCGGGCCCTTCATGCCGCGTCCGCCAGAAACAATGATATCGGCCTCGGTAACATCCAGCTTCTCTTTTGCGCCGCTGACAATTTCTTTAACGATGGCTTTAAAATCCGGGACTTCAACGCTCAATTCCTCGGCCTGGGCAGCGGTTGGTTGCTCGGAGGCCTGGTAAACATTGGGGCGAACGGTGACGATTTTAGGCTGACCGTTCATCTCTAAATTGGCCCGCACCTTACCAGCATACATGGGCCGCACCAGCTTAAGTTGCCCGTTTTCCATTTCCACCTGAACACAATCGGTAGCCATTGGCGCATTGAGTAAAGCTGAGACACGCGGTCCTAAATCTTTACCTGTAGCCGTAGCGCCCATTAACAAAACATCCGGCTGGCGGTCTTTCACCACACGCATTAATATTTTGGCGTAGCCATCCGGGCTGTACGTTTTCAATTTCTCATCGCGTACAAAAAGCGCTTTGCCCGCCCCATATTTTGCCACCTGATCCTTAAAATCGTCGGCAGCATTTCCAATAAATAACACTTCAAATTCTGCGCCCAAATTGCGGGCTAAGGTAATATTTTCTAAGGTGATCTTTCTGATTTGACCATCACGATGTTCACCATAAATCAAAATTTTCATCTCGATGTCTCCTGCCTTTTTCTTTCCTGTGCTTAAAGTACTTTGGCTTCTTCTCGTAATAAGCGAAGCAGTTCGGGGACTGCATCGGCGCTGTCGCCAACGATCTTACCCGGTTCTTTGGGCGGTGGGTAATCGTAAGAAGCCACCTTCAATTGTTCTGTTTCCAGGGTGACAGGACGTTCTTCGATCTGAATTTTTTTGGCGCGCATGATACCTTTTAAGGACGGGTAACGCGGTTCATTAAGCCCGCGTTGCGCTCCAATAATGGCCGGCAGGCTGCATTCTACAATTTCGTGCCCTCCGTCAATCTCGCGCTCAGCCTTGACTTTATCGCCCTCAATTTCCAGCTTAATCACTACCGTTACCGCAGGCATATCCAGCAAGGAGCCCAGAATAGATGGCATTTGATTATGATCATCATCAATGGTCTGCTTGCCTAAAAAGATAAGATCGTAATTACCTTCTTTTAAAACTTCGGCCAGCGCTTTGGCCGTGACCAGCGGATCGTCCGGATGGCGATCTGTTTTTAAATGAATCGCTTTGTCTGCCCCCATGGCCAGCGCAGTACGCATGGCCGTTGTAACGCGATCCGGACCCAATGAAATGACGGTGACTTCCCCTCCGTTATTCTCTTTGAGTTTTACCGCTTCTTCCACGGCAAACTCATCATAAGGATTCAAAATAAAATTAATGTCGCTCTCATCTACCTGGCTCCGGTCTTCTGTTAGTTTAATCCGGGCTTCGGTATCTGGCGTTTGTTTCACACAAACCGCAATGTTCACGATAACCTCCTAATTCATTTGACCAACAATAATACGGGCTTAATTTACAAAAAAAATCATAATAATGTGTCAAAATTGTCAATCTTTCAGGAGAGAAAATTTTTTAACAATGAGAGGACTCTTTTCTGGACACAAAAAGTTTATCGAAACTACGCTTTTAAAATGGTTGAATGGAAATAAAAAGTTAAGGGTTGAAGAGTATAAGGGTTAAGGGTAAGGGCTGTGCTGCTTTGGAGTGCGTTGACCGGGGCACTAGCGCTTTGCTTCAATGGTTGAATGGTTGAGTAGAAACCTTTGAAAAAATCATTAAAAAGGTCATTCCTGCGCAGGCCTGTCATTCGCGCGCAGGCGGGAATCCCTAAATTATTGTAAACATTAGATTCCGCATCAAGTGCGGAATGACGACAGGATTGGAGAATTCTCGTTTTTTTTAAAAGTTTCATTCGGTGAATTTTGTTGCTCTTGATTAACTGAAAGTTTTAGTGCAAATCTCCGACTTAAAAATAAAGATTTTTTCATTGCCCTAACAATTTTAACAATCCGACGGTTGGCTTGTAACGCAAACCAGCTTCTGCTTCGAAAGATTGCAAACGATTTAATATTTGATCGGCTTCCTGTGCTTCCATCCAGCGGATCAACCCTCCATGAAATGGTGGAAATCCCAACGCCGAAACACTTAACAGATTCAACTCTTCGGCTGTTTGAATCTTGCCCTGATCTAAAAAATGCGCTGCCCAGTTAACCAGTAACAAATTGAGACGTTGCTGAATGTATTGATATGCTCCCATGCCATCTTTCCTTCTGCTAACTTGTTTTGTTAGTTTCCCTCCGGTAAGCCCGTGCAGCAATTCCTGAACATTAAAAACCAGCAAAATCTCTTTTTGAGGATCGTATTTTAACATGGAGCGCAACTGAGCGGCAATTGAGTTTTGCCCAATCTTCCACATTAATTGAAACGGCCCCTTTTGCCAGCCAAAAATTTCCATTGCCACATCTATTTGAGACATGGAAAAGTTTTCTCTTACTAATTGAATCGCTTCACTGAACAAAATTGTCAGCAACAATTGCACCAGGCCAAAAGGATAGGTGTTGCTAATGATGGGCACCAATTTAATATCCAAAAAAGAATTCAGCGCATTCTTTAAGGCTTCCGGATTTGTTTTTTTAGTAAGCGAAATTTCAACCGTAAAGTTTTGCTTTTGCCAGTAAAAATAGTTGAACACAGGCAGGCCGTTCCTGACCAGAGCACGGGCATTTTTGTCCTTAAGGCCAAAAGCGCTCACCAGAAACATTTTGTCTTTTAATAGCTGAGTTATCTGTGGCAGATTTTTATTTACTATAATCAACGTCCGCCTGTCTAAACTTATTACACTGGTTTCCTGACTGATGTTTTGCAGATAGTTTTTATGCTCCGCCAGGCTTATTTTTTTACGGATTTCAAGTTTCCTCAACTCTCTTTCAATCGCCTGTTTGATTGTCTTGAACAATTCCGAATTCTCTTCTAAAAAGATTAGTTTTACCTCTTTGCGTAATAAAGAAAGATAGAGGTCGATTAGTTTCTGTTCAGTCCCTGCAAAGGCAATCTGTTTTAGCGCAGGTAAATCGGACAGCCCATACTCCTGGCGGACTTGCTTTTTAATTTCTTCCGACCAGATGAACAGATCGACCAGATTTTTGGACTGCGGTGTGACAATCAGTTCGGCCAGCGCTTTAGCCTCGATTTCCAGCCCCTGCTCGATGGGCAAATGCCAGGTTTGTGCAATGACTTCCAGTGCCTTAAGTGGCGCCGGGTAAAACCCGTGGGTTTCTTTTAAAACACGTATACGCGCCTTTTTTAAAATTAACTGACGAGTCAAAGGGAGTTTTTCCCAGAAGGAATGCTTTTGGGGCTGGCACAGTTCTTTTTGTTCCAATATTTGTTGTGCAAATTGCAGCGCTTCCTGTTCTATATTATCAGCGGAAATGATTTTTTGAACCAGGCCCATCTTCAAAGCCTGACGGGCATTAAACGGCTTGCCGCTTAAAATCATTTTTAAGGCAGCTGTCAGACCAATCAATTTAGGTAGGCGTTGCGTACCTCCCCAACCAGGTAAAATGCCCAGGCGCACCTCAGGCAAACCAATTCTCGTTTTGGGAGGGTCGCTGGCCAATCGACATGTACAGGCCAGACTCAATTCGGTTCCGCCGCCCATGCAGGCCCCGTTAATTACGGCAATGGTAGGAAAAGGCAACCTGTGCCAGCGTTCAAACAACAATTGCCCCCTGCGCGCCGCTTGCCAGCCGGCTTCCAGAGTGTTGATTTTTCGGAAAGCGTAAACATCGGCCCCGGCAATGAAAACATCTTCCTTTCTACTGAATAACAGTAATGCTTTAAGATCAAGCTTTTCCAGATAGTCTAAGGTCTTTTCAAATTCATCAAATACCTGTTCATTGAACAGATTGACTTTTTCGCCCGGCAAATCGAAATAGAGCCGTCCGAGGCGTTGTTCATCTGTTTTCAGTTCAAAAATGTTTTGCATGATTTTCCCACCATAAATTTTAACAGACTGAATTTCTCAGGCAGCAGGTTTTGCCTGAACTTCTCTCTAAGAAAAACCTTTGAAAAAACGGGGGTTCTCCAAACCTGTCAACTTGGAGATTCCCGCTTTCGCGGGAATGACAT
>JAGHBR010000355.1 GCA_021160885.1 Caldisericaceae bacterium | reverse complement strand
TTTCAACAAAAACAATTTAGGAGTAATCAAAGTGGCCAAAAAAAGTAAAATCATATCAAAATCACGCGTAGAAGAACTCATGTTGCAAAAAACAAAGAGGCAGTTAGTTTATTCTCCGATCGAAAAAATTGGTACGATCGTAGTCGATAATTTCCCCGAATTAGGTAAATTCACTGCTTTGCGTTTCTTAGAATGGGCACAAAATAATGAAGGTTCAACTATCTCTCTGCCTACTGGTAAAACCCCCGAACATTTTATTAAATGGGTGCAATACCTGCTGACAAACTGGAACACCAAAAAGGTGCAGAACATTCTTGCCGAACATGGTGTTGATCCGGCTAAAAAGCCTGACATGCGCAGTTTTCATTTTATCCAAATCGATGAATTCTATCCGATTAATTCCACTCAGCACAATAGCTTTTACTATTACGTAAATAAATTTTACATCCGCGGGTTCGGCCTCGATCCTAAAAAAGCCTTGTTGATTAATCCCAATGAAATCGGTCTTAAACCACACGAAACTTTAGACGAAATCTGGCCAAATCACATTGTTGATTTAAGCCTGCGTTTTAGTTACCCCAAAGATGCCTTGCAAAAAAGACAACAGGAAGTTTTACGCGCTGTGGACCAGTTTTGCACCGATTACGAATCGAAAATCCGTGAGTTAGGCGGCATCGGTTTCTTCCTGGGAGGCATCGGTCCGGATGGACACATTGGCTTTAATGTTCGTGGTTCCTCTCATTATTCGACTACCCGTCTAACCCAAACCAACTACGAAACTCAGGCTGCTGCTGCTTCAGACTTAGGCGGCATCGAAATTTCGCGCAACCGTCTGGTGATTACCATTGGGTTGCAAACCATTACTTACAATCCTGACACTACGGCCATTATCATTGCCGCCGGCGAAGCCAAAGCTAAAGTGGTTAAAAATGCCATTCAATCTGAAAAATCAAATCAGGTACCGGCTTCCGTATTACACGATTTGCCCAATGCTCGATTCTTTTTAACCAAAGGCGCCGCTAAGCTGCTCACTGAACGACGGTTTCTTGAATTAAAAGAAGCTAAAGAAATTAGTAAGCAAAATATTTACCAGATTGTTACCGACCTGGCACTGGAAAAACGCAAACGTCTTTCCGAACTGACTAAACGTGATTTTCAACTGATCCGTTCTTCCAAACTGCTTCTTGATCGTTATGGAGACAAAGCCTTAAGCTTTCCGCAGGAAATTGAAAAGAGTTATGTCGAATTCATAGAAAAGGCTTTGAATATTCCAAAAAATCAGGTAATCTTACACACAGCCCCACACCATGATGATATTATGCTGGGATATTTGCCTTATGTGGTACGGCTAATGAGAGAGCCTACCAACACGCATTACTTCAATTATCTGACCAGTGGTTTTAATGCTGTTACCAACAGCTACATGTTGCACCTTTTAGAAATTACGCAATCCTTTTTTCATATGCCGGAATTTCAAACACTTTTTGAAGAAAATTATTTCGATCCTACCAATATGGCCTTCCGCAACAGGGACGTCTTTCAGTATCTGGATGGTTTGGCGGCCAACGATGAAGAGGCCATGAATGAGGGAACTTCGCGTCGATTGTTGCGTAATCTGGTAGAAATTTTTGAAGAAGATTCCATTGACAATTTGAAAAACCGCATTAATGAACTGACCAACTACTTTAAAACGCAGTACCCTGGAAAAAAGGATTTGCCCTACATCCAACAATTAAAAGGCATGGTGCGAGAATGGGAAGCTGATATTTTGTGGGGCTACTTCGGTTTAACCTGCGAATCGGTCATTCATTCCCGTCTTGGCTTTTACAAAGGCGACATCTTTACCGAAGAACCAACCATTGAACGCGATGTGACGCCAGTTTTAAATACTTTGAGAAGAATTAAACCAACCACAGTGACAGTGGCCTTTGATCCTGAGGGAAGCGGGCCGGATACGCATTATAAAGTTTTACAGGCAGTTTCCGAAGCGCTCAAGATGTACACCCAGGAAACAGGCAAAACGGACATTACAATTTGGGGCTACCGTAATGTCTGGTATCGCTTCCATCCAAGTGAAGCCAATTTGTACGTGCCGGTTACACACAACACGCGGGCAATTTTAGACCATGCTTTTCTGAATGCCTTTGGTTCACAAAAAGATGCTTCTTTCCCAAGTTACGAATACGACGGACCATTTTCCGGTTTGGCTCAAAAAATTCAGGTTGAACAATACCAATTCATGAAAACCCTATTAGGCCGTGACTACTTTTACCAGAATGAAGACTCGCGAATTCGTTCGACGCGCGGATTTGTGTACCTTAAAGTAATGTCCCTTGATGAATTCCATCAACATGCCAGAGAATTAAGAAAGACAACGGAAAACGTTTAAGGAGGATTTCATGAAATCATACAGAAAAGAGCTATGGTTCAATACACCTCATCGGCGCGATTACATTAACATCACACCTCAGGTTGAAGAGTGTGTCCGTGAATCGGGCATTAAAGAAGGACTGTGTCTAGTCAATGCCATGCACATTACAGCCAGTGTGTACATTAACGACAATGAGAGCGGTTTAATTCAGGACTATGACGACTGGCTGGAGAAACTGGCGCCGCACGAACCTATCTCCCGCTATCGGCACAACCGCACCGGCGAAGATAATGGAGATGCCCATTTAAAACGGCAGATCATGGGGCGTGAAGTGGTGGTAGCCATTACCGATGGCAAATTGGATTTTGGCCCTTGGGAACAAATTTTTTACGGCGAATTTGACGGCCGAAGGCCCAAACGCGTGCTGGTTAAGATTATCGGAGAATGATGAAAATTGGATTATTGGTTGCATAGTTGATTGGTTGAATAGAAAATTTGTGATATTCCGCGAGAGATTTAATTCTGTTTCACGCAGATAGCGCAGAATTACGAAGAAATAACGCACAAAAAGTAAATAGTATTGATTTGTAAAGAACGTAACGCGTAACAAGTGATTCGTAACACGTTACGCGTTTAATGAAGTTGCCTTGTTACGAGTCACGCGTCACATGTTACTTTAGACACGAGTCAGCGAGTGTATTGAAATTCATGAAAGAGTTTCAAACAGTACATGCAGAAGATTGTTTCACGCAGAAAGCGCAGAATGACGCAGAAAAAAAAACACTGAAAACTTTCCCAAAAAATAAATAGAAACTTCTGCGCTTTTCTGCGAGTTCTGCGAGAAATTAGAAAAGTTTGCCAGATGTTAAAACAATTTTGCCAACACTTCTCTGCCGGCATGCAAAGTATTTTGCAAATCTTCTTCGGAATGCGCGGCAGAAATAAACATGGCTTCAAACTGTGATGGCGCCAGATAAATGCCTTTTTTCAACATTTGCACAAAATATCTGGCAAATAATTCAGTGTCTGACTGAGTCGCTTCACTAAAATTCCGCACCCCACCTTCTTTAAAGAATAAACAGCCCATAGAATTAACGTAGTTGACACTTATGGAATAATTTTGATTTTTAATAAACAATTCCAATTCCGAGAAGAACCAGTTCGCTTTTTTATTTAATTTTTCGAAAAAGCCAGGTTGGGAAATAATCTCCAAAGTTTTTAACCCGGCAGCCATAGCCAACGGATTTCCGGAAAGGGTTCCGGCCTGGTACACCGGCCCGGAGGGTGATACCATTTCCATGAACTCTTTTTTACCTCCATAGGCGGCTGCCGGCAATCCGCCGCCAATTACCTTGCCCATGGTGGTTAAATCCGGCTGCACATTGTACAGCGCCTGCGCGCCGCCCGGATGCACGCGGAAGCCGGTCATCACTTCATCAAAAATCAGCAAAGCGCCATGTTGTGTGCAAAGTTCTCTCAGACCCTGTAAAAAGCCTTCTGCCGGTAGAATGACACCCATGTTGCCGGCAATTGGCTCCACAATAACCGCCGCTATTTGATCTTTGTTGTTTTCAAATAATTGTTCTACAGAATTCAAATCATTAAACTGGGCCACCAGGGTTTCTTTGGCCAGCGCTGCCGGTACGCCCGGACTATTAGGCTCGCCAAAGGTCAAAGCGCCCGAACCGGCCTTAATCAAAAAACTGTCTCCATGTCCATGGTAGCAGCCTTCAAATTTGATGATTTTATCACGCCCTGTGGCGCCACGTGCCAGCCTGATGGCGCTCATGGTCGCTTCTGTACCGGAGTTGACCATGCGTACCATTTCAACCGATGGCACCATTTCCACAATTTTTTCTGCGATTTGAATTTCCAGTTCGGTAGGAGCCCCAAAACTGGTTCCCGATTCGACAACATTTTGTAAAAATTCAATTACCTCAGGATGCGCATGTCCTAAAATCAACGGTCCCCAAGAACCGACGTAATCGATGTAGGTATTGCCATCTACATCAACGATTTTGCTTCCTTTACCCTGTTTAATAAAAAGAGGATCCATATTTACGCTTTTAAAGGCACGAACCGGAGAGTTAACGCCTCCGGGTAAAAAATTCTGCGCCCGACGAAACAGTTCTGAACTCTTTTTCATTCCCTTGTCCTTCCTTATTAAGATTCATTCAGCCATTTAGCCACATCTTTTGCATGGTAGGTAAGAATAATATCAGCGCCAGCCCGTTTAATTGAAGTCAGGATTTCCAATGTTACCCGTTTCTCATCAATCCAGCCTTGTTGAGCGGCTGCTTTGACCATTGAGAACTCACCGCTTACGTTGTAGGCGGCCACCGGCAGATC
>JAGHBR010000420.1 GCA_021160885.1 Caldisericaceae bacterium | reverse complement strand
CTAAGGCAGCATAGCCGCAACCCAAAAAACAATATCTTAGAAGTTCGATGAGTTTGAAAATTTTGGCACGATAAAGCGTGTCATCTTTTAAAGGAAGTATTCTAATCATGTCCTATTTTTTTTGCAAATTTTATATTCAATTGCCGGAAGAACCTAAAATTTTTTACTTCTACATAGTCGCTGGCTTTATTGCCCCCCAGAGCATGGGAATGAATTTAATCTGGTATGTCTTGTAATAATCGTCGGTGGCATCGGTTTTAAAATACCAGTTGTATCACCAGGAAACCCCGTTTTTCAAAACTTCAAAATCGGCAGGGGCAACAAGGTTGTAGGCCAAGCCGCGTTTGGGACTTTTTTGAATGGTAACGGTGGAATCAACCGATTCGGTAGGTGTTGACTTTTGGTTATTGCAGCCCCAGATAAGCGTAACGATTATTAAAAGAGTGAGTTTCCTTACAAATAGCAATTAAATCATTTCTCCGTAAATATTTTTCTGTTTGGTAATTTAAAAAAATTTGTGTTGATTTTAGTCTCTTCGGCTATAATTGGCAAATTTTTGTAAGCTGCTAAAATTTGAATGATAAACCTGCTAGAATTAATAACGAGTTTGGTGCATCATCCAGAAAAACAGCGTAAAAATTTTTCCTTCCAAATATCACACGCGTTTATGGAATAAGATTTGGAATTAGGTAAATGGTTTAATAGACGAATAGTTTAGAGTGCATCGATTGTTTCGATGCAATTAGCTAAGGGACTGCATGGCTGGCGGCCAGGCAAGTTTGTGGCTAAATTTTAGTTTCAGTCTGATTGCCTGAATGGAAAACTTCAATTACAATTTTTTTGGCTTAACATTTTGTAAATTATTATATTTCATTCTGAAGCTTTAAAACAGGTAAAATAAAAGAGTCTAAATACACAGTGATTCCAGTCACAAAGAATTTTTGATTTTTCCTGAATATTTAAGCTAAAACAATTTATGAGGATAAAGTGGCGCAAAATTTTAAATTCAATCGAGTATTTGGACTGAGACTTTCTCAGAGGATTGACGAGACTTATTTTTCAATCCTTGTATTTACTATTTTAATTTTTGCTGCTTTAATCTTTGTCAATTCCCAAATCGATTATTCAAAATTTAATGAAAAGGCAGAAAAGCTCATTCTACATAAGTACAAAACGTTTGTGTCGCAACTTTTAATGGAAGAGATTCAGCAAATTGATCCGCAAGTAAAAGACATTAAATCAGTGGTCATCACAGCCCCGATCGAAATTAAAACCAGCAAACGGATTGTCAAAGTGGATTTAACGCTCGAAGAAGCGACTTTAAAACGAGAAACTCAACGCCGGGAGATTGCAAAAAAAATAGCCAGTCAACCACGGGCCCGTGGGATTCTCAAAGCGCCGGTAATGGCTCAGGCCAGTGCCGACAATTTGCCGGAAGTGGATGACTATTTTAATGATATTCCGATCATCGAAGAAGAGGAGCTCCAGGAAAGGGCAACGAAGGTTAAACTGAATGTTCCGCCAAGCATGAAAGCAGGTGTTACCAATTTTGATCCAGGTAATGTTGATGGGCCTCCGGATAATTTGTTTAATTATGTTGTCAGGCGCCAGGGAACGGCTTACCTTGACGTGCCCGAACAGTTAACCAAAGAACCCCCTACAGAAATGGGCTATCGTGATCCTGAAGAAGTTGAAAGAGTCGTTCATCAATATTCCCCCATGATTGAATATTGTTTCCGCAAGCACACTAAATTTTCGGCCAATAGTCGGGGATTTATTAAAGTGGCTTTTAAAGTTTCTTATGAAGGGTATGTCATCCCGGAAAGCGTGCGCATAGTGAGTTCTACTATCCGTAACCGGGCTCTAGAACAGTGCATTAAAAATTACATTCGTCACTGGCGAAATTTCAAACCTTTAGATGAATCCATGGGAATTGCCCAGGTTGTGCAAAAATTTATTTTTAACTAACTTTTAAAAGTTGCTGTTCTTTTTTTCGCTGCATATTGAGCAATTTTTCGAAAACCGTCCAACTCTGTTTTTCCAATTCTTCCAATGATCCGCTATTGTCAATTACAAAATCTGCCCATTGCCGTTTTTCTTCCAGGGGAATTTGTTTGTCCACGCGGGCTAAAAACTCAGCATGCGTCATGCCATCGCGCTGTTTAACCCGTTTAAATCGTTTGTCTAAAGGCGTGTAAACAACAATGATGGCATCGAACATCTGTTCAATGCTAATTTCATAAATCAAGGCAGCATCTACCGCCACCACAGGATATTTATGTGAAAATCGTGCCTGTTCTAATTCTTCCAACAGGTAAGCTACCATGCGCGGATGGACTATCTGGTTCAATTTTTGCGTGTTCAGCTCATCCTTAAAGGCCAGCTTAGCTAAACGGCTGGTGATTAATTTGCCCCGACGATCAAAAATATCTTTGCCAAATGTTTGACGCAAAGCATTTTTTACGCTCCGATCGCGTTGAATAACCTCTTTGGCCTTTTGATCGGCATTAATTACCCAGGCGCCCCACTTGCGAAAAAAATTGGCCACGGTGGATTGCCCACTACCAATTCCGCCCGTTATTGCCACTACTAAAGGGAATTTGTACTCTCTTTTCATGCTTACCTCACAATTACCAGTTTTCCAATTTTATCCTGCTTGCCGTCAGTGATTCGATACAGATAAATGCCACTGGCAACGCGATTACCCGATTGATCGGTTAAATCCCAGTGCATGCCTCCATAATCATTGACTTGATTCAAAGTTTTAATCAGAATCCCATTTAAATTAAAAATCTGAATTTGGGCTTTTTGCGGTAATTTTGCAAATATTAATTCCTTGTTTTCGGCTCTGACAGGTTGAGGGTAAATGACAATTTGGGACAAATTCTCTACGGGGCGAAAGAGGCTAAATTTTTGTTCCTCAGCCATTGGAACCTGCCATCTGTTTTTGAGGCCTTTCACATGCAGATAAACCGCCTTTCCAAAACCGCCGGCCGGACTGTCCTGCGAAAGCTGTAACTGAATCTTGCTGGCCAGGCTGTCCAAAATTTCGATTCCTACAACTTCGCCCCAGGGCCAGAGCAGATAGTTGTCGACATTTTGTAAACTGAGGGAATCCATAGGCTGAGAAAAACTCAATTGCACGTAATTCCTGCTGCACACCTTCAACTCAGAAACACGCGGCACAACAAGATCAGCACCTAGATCGACCGGCAGGCGATTAAAATCAGGATGCAACGGCATTTGATACTGATTAACGACATTGCTAACCCTTAAGGTATCTTTTTCAAGCGTGTTATGCGGAAGGTCAAAAACGACCAGCAAATCTTGATGGTCGGTTAAAAGAGACAAAGATCTGGCCCATAATTGATTGTTTACTAACCAAACCCGGCTGGCCGGTTGGCTCTGAAGTTCGATTTTCTGATTAAAGTGTAAAATAAAAACATTGGAGGCTACCTTTTGAACTTTGCTTAAACGTGGAGCTGCACATATTTTAACCGAATCAAAATTGGACCAGTCGCTTTCTAAAGAATCCTTTACAGAGGTAACTGCATAAAAGTAGTTTTTTTGATCAGGCAACAGATTGGTGTCCAGATATTGGTGTTCTGATACGTGACTTAAAAATTCCATTTGATCCAATTGCAGTCCACGGTAGAGATTAAAACCATCGTAGTTGACGCCCTGCCACTCAATGTGAATGCGTTGACTATCCAGCGGCACGGCTCTTAAATTGTAGGGAGCGCTCAGTTCGTTAAAATTATTTTCCGAAAAAGCGATCAGTTGTTGTCCAGAGCTAAAAAGTATGTCCATTGAGCCATTTTTATCTAAATCTCCGCTTATAATACTATTCGAATTGCAGCCTTCCCTTTGCCAGATGACTTCCCAGCCAAATCTTTTCCTTTCTAATATATAAAGCGATGGGTAAAGGGCTAAAACCAGCAGCTGTCTGCCATTATGCTTAAAGTATTTTAGACCAGCATTAAAATTCTTTTTGGAATAATAGGGATAAAAATGCAACCGTTGTACAGAATTTAACTCGCGCCAGACAGGGTGATAGGCGAACACATCAAGCGTCCAGTAAAGTTGCGTTAATTCAGATTCGTACTTCTTTTCATCTGGAGTATGACTTAGAACAAACAATTCATTAGAATCGGCAGCCATTAAATCAGTAGCGTCTGCCTGGTAGGTTTTCAATGTTTGCCATAGATAGAATTGATCTCCTTCGGAACAGGAGTAAATAAGTACATCCCCGTCATAATCACCAAAGACAATTTCATTATGGTCATCCTGGTTAAAATCGTGTACTACAACCTTAGGCGAGCCAAATCTATTTTCGCCGGAAGTATGGTTGATCAACCTGGCCAGGGGAACAAAGTTAAAATTTCCCTGATTTTGCAAGATAAAATAGGTCGAATCCCTGTAGCCCACAATTTCTGTCTGACCGTCGTTGTTGCAATCAGTCAAATTACCAGCCCAGAGATTTGAATCCTGCCATACAACCTGGAAGGTGTTTTGCTCAGGCATAAATTTTAGCAATTTAGCCCGATTACCATAAGTAACCAGTAACTCCTGGCGGCCGTCGCCGTCGACATCTTTTGCATCTCTTGGAAGTACATTTTGTGGAAAAGAGGCCAACGGTTCAAAAGCATAATCTTGTAATTCGTACACCTTTAAAGGTCCAATGGCGCAGCCCGGCAAGTATTCACTGATTGCGATTTCAGGTTTTTGGTTCAGGTTGAGGTTTATGGTTTGCGGCAGGAGCCAGCTGGCTGCCGGTGTCTGTTTTAAAGGCAAGTTTTGCAAGGGTAGCCAGTTGGTTTGTTTCAGAAAATAGTTCCCCCAGCCAAAATTTGTCTCGCTTTTTAAACCATTACTGTTTTGCGCTAAAATTTTTAGATATTTTGCCCTGCCGACCTGTTGCCGGTTTAGAGTAAAAAAATGTTCCCTGAACAGGCTAAAATCCTCAAGACTGTCAAGAGGTGGTGAGTGAAAGTCTTCTAAAAATAAAAGCTTTACACTAACCGGGTCGTCGGTTTCAAATTGCACCAGCCCAACCGGATTGTTTCCCGAAATAGCCTCATTGAAAAGCAATCTTTGAAATTTGGGTCGGGTGCGGTCCAGGCGAACCTGTTGCAAATCTTCCAGGATTGTTCCGTTCAGCAATTCCATTTTTAAACGGAAGGTAAGCAACGTATCTGGTAAATCATTTGGCGCAAAATCAAGTAGTGTGTCATTGTAAAAGAAACGGAACTGCCACTGTGCCAGCGGTTTCCACTGATCCGGATGATCGCCAATGCCATAATCAAGATAAATTGTTTTTAAATCAGGATGAAAAGCTCTGGCCTTAAGTAAAACTGAAGGCCCTGCGGGATTCTGTTTAATGGAAGCAAAAAGTTGTAAATTTCCTTCATTTTGAATCTTCAAAGCTTTGCCCGCATCCAATCGACCGGCGCCCACCTGCCATTGCGGATTGGGCAGTTGTCTCTCTGCAGACTGGCGAATGATTGTACGCAAATTTTCATTGGTCAATTTGGCATTTACTGAAAGTAATAAAGCACAAACACTGCTGACTATGGGAGCGCTAAAAGAGGTGCCGCTTACGGTACGGTATTGGCTTCCTGGCGCAGCGCTGATGATTTCCGTTCCTGGTGCAATTAAATCGATACCATAACCAAAATTAGAGAAGGTACTGAGTCGGTCATCCTGGTCACTACTACCAACGGCAATGGTTTCTTTTAAAGCAGCGGGGAAATAGACCTGAGGCTGACCTTCATTGCCTGCAGCAGCCACAAAAGTGACACCCTGCTGCCATAAATAATGAACCACATCTTTAAATAGAGTAGAAATCTTCAAATCGCCAAAACTCATGTTAATGACTTTGGCGCCCATGGCATAAGCATAAAGCATAGCCTGAATAACATCGTCTTCTTCCAGATAACCTGAGGCGGTTCCGGCCCTGAGATTCAGGATTTTAACATCTGGCGCAATGCCGGCAATGCCACGTAAATTGTTAACCCTGGCGCCAATGATACCGGCAATTTCAGTGCCATGGCCACCAGGAAATTCATCCATTGGATCGGGGTCTGGCGTCAGATAATCGCCGCCATCGGCAAAGCGAGGGGCGTCTGTAAAATCCCAGCCCATCACATCGTCAATCAATCCATTACCATCATCATCCACGCCTAGCTGCCCATTTTTTTCAACAGGATTCAACCACAAACTGCCCTCTAAATCGGGATGACGGTAATCAATGCCGGTGTCAATAATAGCCACCAGCACGTCCGACACGCCCTGTGTAATTTGCCAGGCCTGAGCAATGTTGATCTTTTCCAGATACCACTGTTGACCCGACAGACTGTCGTTCGTTAATGGAAAGATTTTAAACCGACCCACCGGCTGGTAAAGCTGGACCAGCTGACGCGATTGATATTCAGCAATTTGTTGGGAATCAGCAGAAAGCACTAGCCAGTTCTGCAGCACCGGAATGGATTTATTGAATGTCTGAATAGAGTGGTATTCAATTCCTACGTTTTTAAGCAAACGATTCTGAAGGAGCTGTTGTTGTCCGTTTGGAGTCAATTTTACAAAATAAGAACCGGCTCGGACATCCGGCTGTAAAAGAAACAAAAGAAGAATTAAAAATCTGATTTTCATTATTTTTTAGCCGCAACCAGCTTTTTTAAAAAATCTATTTTCTTTTGAAGTCGTGGATTTTCCGGATCTTTTTCGGCCAGCGCCTTAAATACCTTAAGGGCGTCTTCAAATTTGTGTTGAGCAATTAAAATTTCACCAAATGTTGATGTAAGTAAACTGGGATTAGAAAGAATATCTTCGATATTTACATTGTCGCTCTCGGCTTGCGATTCCATTTGATCAATTTCCACACGACGAATGGATGAATCATCCCGCTTCTTTTCGCTTTCTTCCAATCTTTTCAGCACTTCATCTACATCAGAAGAAGGTTTTTCTTCGGCTTGTTCCTTAATTTCAGATTCTTCGTCGAAAGCCGGCGCTTCTGATAAATCAGATTCCGGTTCCACCATGTGTTTTTCAATTTCATTAAATTCTGTAGAACTAATCCGTTCTAAGTCCTCCTCTAACGCATTAAAATCGCCTAATGGCCGTTCGCCTTCTTCTTCGTCTTCTTCGTCTGAGGAATCGATTTCGCCTTTACGATGGTCAGAAAAAATCAGGATAGTGTCCAGGTCGCTCAAAATTTGCTCTTCTTCAGCTTCTTGCTCAGAGGCAGTTTTGACCGTTTCTCCCTGTCGTTCTTCCGAAATTTCCTGCTCATCTTCAGCCGTTTGTTCTTCGGGTTTGAAAAGATCAGACATCCATTGCGTGAATTCTTCACGTTCATCAACAGATGCTTTTTTTTCTGGCTTCTCTTCCTTAATCGTTTCCGATTGTTCGGAAGTGGGAGCCTGTTCTTCTTCAGCGCCTAGGCCCGGGGTAACGGCTGAAAGATCATCAGGAAAACTGTCTGAATCCGCTTCATTGAGTCCTGAATCTATTTCAAAGAAGGATTCATCAATTTTATCGATTTCTTCCTGCGGGCTGGTTTCCACGTTAAAAAGCTCACTTTCACTCACATTTGAATGTTCATCTATTTCTTCTAAAATTTGATTGCGTTCGTCTTCATCCGTTGGTCGGGAGTCGTCCAAAATCTCTTCCAGGTCCAGCATGGCGCCTTCATGTTGACTGGCATCATCTTCTTCTTCAAAAATGGGAGGCATATAAAGCCTGGCTAATAATCCTTCGCTTTCTAAAAATTCGTGCAGTTCGTCATCATAAGGGTTAAAAAGGTAGGCTTTAAGCAGGGTGGCCTCGCCCAATTCTCTTTCGCGCATTTTGTAGTACAAGTAGGCTAACCCCTTCAATGCTTTTACATGTCCCGGGTGTAAATTAAGCGCCTGTTGATAAGCTTTTACGGCTTCGTCGTTCATGTTTTTAAGCTGGTAGCAACGAGCCAGCTGAACGTAACCTTCGGTGTAGAAAGGAAAACGTTTTACACCTTCTTCGCACAGTTCTAACGCCTCGTCAATTTCATCTTCTTCCAGCAATAAATCCACTTTGTGAGCAAAAAGAACGGATTCATTACCTACGCTAAGAATGTAATCTTTTGGGTTAATCATTACATCCCTCTCTTTCTCTTACCAGGCCCCCAGAGTGGCATTTAGAATGTCTTCGGCAATTAATTGTAACGCATCATTGATGGCCTGTTCACGCTCTTCCAGGCCAGCCGAAGCATCCAGGGGACTGTATTGTTGAAATGTTTTTTCAAACAATGTTTTTGACGTTTTTACGTCTTCACATTTTACTTTTACGCTTACCACTAATTTATCTTCGGCCACTTCTTCGCCTTCCCTTACCACAGCAGGTTGCAGGCGAATTGGCATTATGGTTCCGCTCAGAATTAAATCGGCCTTAGATTCATCTACGACCTTCAACGTATTATCTTTAATAAATTCAGTAGTTAACAGTTGATTTAAGGTTTCCGGAACACCGGGATCAGGCGTTTGATTGTCAAACAGGGGAATGGCAATGGTTTTGATGTAACTGGGCAAAGAGCCTTTAAAAGAATAATATGCGCAACTTGTTAACAGAAAAATTGTGCATATCAGAAATAAAACCTTTCTTAAATGGAAAAAAGCCCTGTTGTTTTTCTGTTTCATGACAATCCATACTCGTGTAATTTACGATACAAAGTACGCTCGCTAATTTGCAATGCCTTAGCCGTTTTACGTCGGTTCCCGTTGAATCGTTTTAGGGTTTCCTTAATTAGTTCCCGTTCCATGGCGCTGATTGAGGTCGGTTTAATTTCCTGTGAATTCATTTGTTCAGAGTCGTTTTGTTCCCGGGCTACCGGCATTTGATTTTTCATCCATTCCATCTGTGTCTGGATGAACTGTCCTAACATCTGTTTTAATTCGGTGATATCCAGTTTTAGTGAAATCAAAGTACGGTAAATCAGTTCGCGTTCTGCCTGCTCCGGCGTTTTGTTTAAAGGCACCGGTAAATTTTCAGTTGGTGTGTAACGATTATCTAAGTTTAACACCGAACGCACGTAGGAAGAATGAATGATTTCTCCCCGGTTAAGAGTGATGGCCGTTTCTACAAAGTTTTTTAATTCACGCACATTGCCTGGCCAGTCGTATTGTTTGAGCAGTTCAATTGCCTCCGGCGCAAAACCCTTGAAATATATTTGATTTTTTTGAACGAATTCATCTGCAAATTTCTTGACCAATACTGGAATATCTTCTTTCCTTTTTCTTAGTGGTGGAATAAAAATAGTAATGGCCTTTAAACGAAAATAGAGATCACGGCGAAACTCGTTATTCTCTACCGCCTTTTCCAGGTCCTTGTTAGTCGCGGCAATGACCCGTACATCAACTTTAATAGGCGTAGTGCCGCCAACGCGCATGATTTCCGAAGTTTCCAGCACGCGCAATAATTTTACCTGGGTGTTTAACGGCATCTCTCCAATTTCATCCAGAAAGATGGTGCCTCCGTTGGCTGCTTCAAAATAACCTTTGCGTTGCGCAATAGCTCCGGTAAAAGAGCCTTTTTCATGGCCAAACAGTTCTGATTCCAGGATGCCTTCCGGAATAGCCCCGCAATTAACGGAGACAAGCGGTTTGTGTTTTCTTTTGCTTAGGTTATGAAGGGCATTGGCCACAACTTCTTTACCTGTACCGCTTTCACCTTGAATAAGCACCGAAAGGTCAGTCGGAGCCACCATTTGGATCGTTTGTAGTATTTCCTCAACCGGTTGGCTTACACCATAAAAACCTAATTTTTCTTTTAATACTTCTTGTATATTATGATCTTCCATCTCTCATTACCCTTATTGACAAAATGACAAAGCATTCAGTAAACCAGCTATGTCGGTTTGTTATTTAAATTAATTGAATTTATCAAATTAGATTAAACAAAGCAATTTCATTAATCTGCAATTTTTACATTCAAAGGGCCAAAAAGTTTCTTTAAAATGCGGATTAAATTTTAAAAAAAAATCTTTTTTCAGTAGAAAATTTACATAACGGTCCATCCTAGCAAATTAAAAAATTCGAAGTTCGAATTTCGAAATACGAAATGACCCTCCACCTCCGTGTGGCTTGCGGGGAAAAAGGGGGAATCACTGTTGACCAAAATAAATCCAATTAAGTACAATTTTTATTTTAAACTACTTTTTTGAACCCATCCCGACCTCGGCTTACGCCTCGGTCACCCTTCCCTGCCAGCAGGAAAGGGAAATCGCCAACTCTTTAAGATCAATTTCTACAAACCAAAACTCCGGTTCTCCCTTCCCTTTGATAAAGGGAAGGGAGTTAGAGGGATGAGTTTTAAACAATTTTACAATCCAATTTAAAAACTTGAAACCATCCTTTAAATTGTTTTGGACAATTGTGAAATAACTGGAGTG
>JAGHBR010000076.1 GCA_021160885.1 Caldisericaceae bacterium | reverse complement strand
GGTATGGTTTGCCTGTCCAAGGATTAAATCCATAGCCAATTTGGATGTTTTTCTGATCAAATATATTAAACAGATCTATCATAAAAGTTAATTTAATTTTGGAACTTAATTGGAATAATTTTTGAAATTTAATATCGGTAGTGGTGAGAATAGGCCCTGTTTTAGTATTCTCTTTTGTTTGCAACTCTATCAAATCATGAGATCCCGGTGTATATGGATATCCTGAGGAAAAATTGGTCAACATAGTGACATTCCAGTTACCAGGAATTTTAATTCCCAGGATTTTAGGACGATTATTTTGTACAGCAACCATACTCTCAAAAATGACCTGATGGCGCACATCCCAGGCCAGGCGTCGCTCACGAATCGGATTGGGGAAATCAGTAAGTGATCGTTTGTAATCATCAAAAGCCGAGGAAGAATAGCCAGTAGCCCACTGAACTGTGTAAGTTAAATTGCCGGAAAAATAATGCGAATAACGCTTTTCAAATCGAAACTCCAGGCCTCTTGCCCTGGCGTATCCTTTATTATCATAAAGCGAAACAGGTACGCCCAGGGCAGCACGTAAAGCAGTGGTGCCTACTTGCTGAGAAATGTCTTTGGTGTAACTTTTAATATCGATCGACCAGTCGTTAAACAATTGATGAGTAAAACCAAATTCATACAAAACTGTTTGTTCATAATCCAGATGAGGGTTTCCGGTAAATCCACCAGAATAAGGATCACGGTAAAAAAACTGCAATTCGGGTAATTGATTAAAATGTCCATAGGAAAAGAATAGAACTGTATGCGTTGATATAGGAAACGAGATACCAAAACGAGGACTAATTTTGTATTTAAAGCGCTTCCAATTCGGATTCAGGCCCGTGGCAGCTTGCCACTGTTTTTTGTATTCCGGTTTAAAAACCGATTCGCCAGGCATAAACCAATCCACCCGCACACCAGCATTAATGATCAGACTTTCGTGTTCAAATTTGTCTTGCACGTACAATCCACCAATCAATGGAAAGGCATGGAAAACCCAGCGATTTTGTCCAAACTCGGGATATGGTCCGGGCGGCTTTGGATATGGCTTCTGAGATTGATGAAAACGCCACTTACCATAATTACTCAAAACATACCCGCCATCCTGGATATCCACATATTGCAGATCATTATATTGCACCTCAACCCCGGATTTAATCAGATGCTTTTTATGAATCTGTGATGTAATGCTACCCCGGAAGGTAAAGGTTTTCGTATTATCATCACGCCATAAACATTCGTAACCACTTTTATCAAAGAAACCTGTTAGTTCATCAAAGGTTGGGGGACGGATTGTACTTTTAATCTGGTAAGGCGTCGAATCCGAATAAAATTTCATCCATTCATCATAAGTCATACCTTGAATATCGGTACTATCTTTGTAAAAACGCCAGAATTCATGTGGCCTGTTCCCATTTAAAGAAGCCTTGTATGTCACACCTAAAAAGCCAAAGCTCAAATCATAAAAGGTAGCATTGGATAATGTGTGATTAAATTTAAAAGTGAAATTTTGATTATCGCGTTTATAACCAACCGTGTGATCTGGATAATATTTCCACAACCAGTCAAAGCGGCTCCAGCGTTTCCAGGAACCATGGTAACTGGTTGAAATGCGTAAACTGGGTGAAATACGCCAGTTTAATTTAAAATTCAGATTACCATTATTATCTTGTTTTTCGCGAATTTTAATTCCTAAAACATCAATAAAGTGACGCGTACGATGATTATTGTACTCAGTATTGGTTAAATTGGCATTAGCTGAAAGGAAAAAGTATATCTTGCCAGGTAGATGAATTCCCAATTTTGGTAGCCAATAACGAGAAAGAGCTTCCGGACCACCTAAATGGAAAGTAGCATACTGTGTATCATAAGAAGGCCCCAGCCAGGTAGGTCGATCAGTTTTATATTCAATGCCCCCTTCATAATATTCTTTTCCGGAACGCGTTGTAATATTAATAACACCAGATTGGGCCTGTCCATATTCAGCATTAAAGCCCCCGGTTAGCAATTCTACTTCTTCCACATCTTCCACGTTTAAATCAATAACGCTACGTCCACCATATAAAGGATGCGTAACAGGGACGCCATCTACCATATACAATACTTCGCCACCTCGCCCCCCGCGGATGTGAACGTCCTTTAAACTTTCATCCCTTACTTGTAAACGAACTCCACTGGCTAATTGAATAGCCTGAGGTTGCTGATTAAAAAAAACGCCTCCCTGTGTTCGGAACATGTCCAATGCTTTTTCCATACCTGGCATGGATTGTAATTCGCCCCGTGTGGTTGTACGTTTTGTCGAAGTAATATCCTTTTGAATGATTGGCCTTTCAGCCACTACTGTAATCGGTTTGGAGGCACTCAAAATTGTTTGTTTCAACTGCACACTAATATTGGTTGTTAAATCTACATGCACTTTTACATTAGTTACTTCAACAGATTGGTAGCCGACATAATTAAATTCCAAAGTATAGGTTCCGGGAGGCACCTGCAGAATATAATAAAATCCGTTTTCATCCGTCGCCGCCCCTAATGGCTTAGATTTGACTACCACATTAACACCCGCCAATGGCTCACCTGTATCTTTATCGGTTACAACACCGGCAATTTTTCCTGTGTTGCCGGCTTGAAGAACAATTACTGCCAATAAAAGGATTACGAATATTTTCAACCAACGCATGGTTTATTTTCTCTTCAAAATTTTTACGCTTTGAACTTCAACAATTCGTTTAAACAAATACATGTCTTTGTATCTCTGGATAGATCTAAACGGGGAAAGCGCCAGATCGATTTGCGTGATATGATCCGGTTCTACAGAAAAATTAAAATCAATATTCACCAGTAAAGAGTCTTCAGGTGGCAGAAAAACTGGTATGGGATCAAATTCTCCTATGCGCAGTTCCTTTGCAGTAATCCCAATTTGTAAACGAGTATAATTTCCTGGTGGTACATAAGTTTCAAAAATCTTATAACGCAAATAAAGCTGATTTGTGCTATCTCTGGCCAGTATATTATAACTGTGTCCGGGATTATGATAGGCATCTAAAGTTGGAAACAGCTCAGCATATTTCTTATTTTGATAGGCCTTACCTTCAAAAATATGAATCATAAACACATCGCTGGTGTCTACAGAGTAAGTTTCATCAATAATCACAATCGATGTGTCACTATCATCCCCATGTAAAATAACTTGTAAAATACCAGGTTTAGGTGAACTTTCCACTCCGGTTGAACAATTATTGAAAAATATTACTACAAAAGCCCCAACTATTATCCAAAGTATCTTTTTCATGCCAGCAATAATTCTACTTAATTAAACTTATTTTTTTTACCTGATTAATCTCGGGAGTATGTAATTGACAAATGTAAATTCCGCTACTTACACTTTTCCCCTGGTCATCATCACCAGCCCAATGAAACCGATGCCTTCCTTTTTTGGTAAAAGCAGACCACAATTTTTTAACTTGCCTTCCTTTTAAGTCAATAATTTCCACAACTGCGAACTGACTTTTAGGTAAATTTACTTCGATGTTTGTACCCTTATTGAATGGATTTGGATAGCACTTTAGTAGATCAAACTTTCCTACTCTTCCCTGTCTTTTATCCTGTTCAACAGGTGATAATGTGGCCCCCCCGGGTAAAGGTTGGGGAGTTCGTGTTGGGCCGTCGATCGTTAGTGTACCATACCGAAAGTGCATGCGGTCGATATTTAAAATACGATCTCCCGAAGGGTTATTCGGATCGGTATGGGTATGGTAAACCACAAACAATTCTTTACCATCGGGAGAATAGGCGGCGCTGTTGTGTCCCGGACCGGAAACACCAATTGATAAATCTGATTTTAAAATAGGATTGTCCTGACTTTTAATCCATGGCCCAAACGGTGAACTGGCAGTTGCATAACCAATAGAATAATCCACTGATGCAAAATAATTAGCAGAATACATTAAATAATAAATTCCTTCGTATTTCATGGCATAGGGACCCTCATTCCATTGCCAGTCGCCATAAGGATGTTCCCAACTCTGGCTTGGTGTTAAACATAAGACAGGCTCTCCGATAAGGTAAAAACTATGAGGCATCATTTGTTGAACATAAATTTGACTAACATGTTTTCCATTCACAATGTTCTCTGAACAATCTAAAACGTAGAATAAATAAAGTTTTCCATCACTATCTAAAAAGAAATCCCCGTCAATACAAGCCAGGGAGCTGTCTAACAGAGGAGTTTTAAAATTTTTAAAAGGTCCCAATGGATTATCGCTTTTGGCCAAAGCTAATTTTAATTTGCCATCAGACGCTCTGGCGCTGTAAACCATGTAATAAGTAGAATCTAATTTAATCACCTCAGGAGCCCAAAAGTCATTTTTGCCCCAACCATTACCAGCAAGTTTATTATCAAAGGCTAACCAATGGCGCTGCCATTCAACTAAATTTTTGGAAGACCAAACAAAAAAACCTCGATTTACAACCGTATTGGAGGTTGCGTAAAGATAATACATATCGCCGTCCTGCAAAACATACGGATCACCGATATTACTAACATCCTCAATAGGATTTGTATATGTGCTGTCTGTTACCTGTGCCCTTAATTGAAAATTTAGAAGAATTATCAAAATTGTAAAGAATGTCTTGCTAAAAAACATAAAAGACTCCCATGGTTATTAACGCAATAGAATCATCTTCCGCGTTAAATTCATCCTGGTAGAAGTTAATCGATAAAAATAAATTCCACTTGCTATTCCACTGGCATCAAAGGTTATGTTGTGCAAGCCTGTATTCAAGGTTCCTTTTACCAATGTCATTATTTCTTTTCCTGCAACATCGTAAAGCTTTAAAGAAACCTTGGTTCGAATTGGCAAACTAAAATAGATAGTTGTTTGTCCGTTAAATGGATTTGGATAGTTTTGCCATAAATTAAATTTTGCAGGACTTCTTAAATCTTTTTGTTCAATTTTTGTTGCAATTAAATTTTGATTGGCATAGTAAATTGGCAAATAAAAACATTTTTCTACTTTTCGATCATAAGTCACCAAACCGGCATATTCTCTTTCAACATCCGTAATTTCTGTATAAACTGCTCCACTCAATCCATTTTGTTCAATTAAATCCTGGATTATATGCGTTAATTCAACGTATCGATTCGCCAGCGCATTTCCAGATTGATAGCCGGCCCCTTCGTATTCAGTCCAGGTGTGGCCTTCTACCTGACGCCACAGCCCTCCGTACTCACCACAAACAATTGCTCGATCGCTTTCTGGCATCGGAGCCTGAGGCTCTTCATAATGGTGTATATCATTCACATCCCCCACACCATCATCATACCCATTGACATTCCAGCCCGAATTGGCATTAATTAATCTGGTAGAGTCTA
This sequence comes from Caldisericaceae bacterium, assembly GCA_021160885.1. Classification (GTDB taxonomy): domain Bacteria; phylum Calditrichota; class Calditrichia; order Calditrichales; family Calditrichaceae; genus Caldithrix. The sequence goes on along the minus strand of JAGHBR010000076.1, from coordinate 4,542 downwards.
AGGAACGTACTAAGTTGACCAGATTTGTTACTTCAAATTTGCCCCAATTTTCATTAAAGATAATCCACATTACAATTGAAGGGTGATTAAATAAGTTTTCAACCATGGCCGTTAATTCTCTGGAAAAATTGTCCTTTGCGCTTAACGAATTATTACTACCATTGGGCATATCCTGCCAGACCAAAATACCTAACCTATCACACCAGTAGTACCAGCGATCCGGCTCAACTTTAACATGCTTTCTAACCATATTAAAGCCCAGCCGTTTTTCTTCCAAAATATCGTACTTTAAGGCTTCATCCGAAGGGGCGGTGTACAAACCATCCGGCCAGTATCCTTGATCTAAAGGGCCCATCTGGAAGTAAATTTTATTATTTAAAGCTAAACGTGCCCTACCTTTTTCATCTTTCATCAGGCTGATTTTTCGCATACCAAAGTATGAGTAAACTGTGTCATTAATACCAGAAAAGGTATTGCTTGTTACTCTAAGATTGTAAAGATATGGATCTTCGGGCGACCATAGATGAGGATTTGAAATCTTTAAAATCAATTCAGCATTACCATAACCATACTTCTTATCAACAGGTATTGAATCAGCAAAAGCGACTGCCTGAACCTGAGTTTGGGAAACTGAAGCCTCATCATTAAGGGTTACCCTTACTGTTAATTGTTGCTGATCAATATTGGGCACTAGTTTAATGGATTTAATATAGGTATCTGGAACAGCTTCTAACCAAACGGTTTGCCAGATGCCGGTTACTGCCGTAAAAAAAATAGATTGTGGTGTTTCCATCTGTTTACCCACCGGCTGCCCGCCTTTTTCAGTGGGATCGTAAACTCCGACGATAAGTTCGTTTGGCTGGTCAAAATGAATATTGTCAGAAATATCCATAACAAATGGATCGTAGCCTCCCTGATGCTCAAAAACAAGTTGCTGGTTCAAATAAATTTTGCATTTCCAGTCAACCGCTCCAAAATGGAGTAAAACACGTTTTTCATTCCAGCTTTGCGGCAAACTAAATATTTTCCGATACCAGGCGAAATCCGTGGCTTGCATTACACCGGAAAGAGCTGATTCAATTGGAAAAGGAACCAAAATAGTATCCTCTAAAGTCTGATTGAAGGGCGGCGTATCTAATGAAGTAGCTAATTCAAATTGCCATAGCCCATTGAGATTCTTCCAATATGGACGAACAAGCTGCGGACGGGGATATTCCATTAAAACACTATCCGGATTAATCTGTTCTCCCCAGCTGGTCATTAATGGTGCTTGCCCGGGCGTCCAACCGGCCATCAAAATTCCACCTGAAAGGCAAGACAATAAAATCACAAGACAGAAAATCAAACTTCTAAATCTATTTAATAATAACAAATTTACCCACCTGTATTTTACCATTATTTAAATCTTTGACAGAAAACATATAAATACCGCTGGCTACCGCCTGTCCCACAGAAGAGGTTAAGTTCCAGTCGTGATATCCTTTACCTGAAAGCCCCCCATGGTGTTCAATGCGATTTACCAGATCACCAGAAAGGGTATAAATTTTAATTACGCAATCTTTTGGTAAATTAATAAATTGAATCCTTCGATCCTGTTCCATCCAGAAAGATCGCCTTCCCTCAGGTTTCTCCCAGGGGGGATTGTATGAATTGTAATCAATGTCTCCACGGTAAGGATTGGGAACCACCGCAACTTGTCCAACCGTTTGTGGCGGAGCGGGGCCTGGTACTACCACCTTTGCATTTTGATTTATGCTCGATTCCAGAGAAGGCCAGTTAAGCATCCGATCTTCCTTGGAAAAAGCGGTTACAGAATAATAATATTCTACATTGTTGAGTAATCCATCATCTACATATTCATATTGCAAGCCAATGTTTTTTCCATAATTATCATCCGGAATATCATATTCTGCTAAAAGTTTCCAGGGCCCCTGAATACTTTGTGTGCTTTTGTAAACCCGGTAACCTTCAAAAGGCTTCATTTCACCATCTGCTCGGTTCGGATCAAAATATTCTTCAGGGTTGTTCTCAGGAGTTGGGCTCCAGATGAGCTTCACTTTATGATTATCTGTTATAAAACGGAATGGTGGTCTGGGAGGAGGGGCTGGTAGTTGAAAGTCCCTTTCAGCCAAAAGATCCACTTTATGGGCTGTATTCAAAGCGCCTTCTACTCCATCGCCCAAAATTTCAGCTACTCTAAAAAAGAGCGTGTCACCAACAGAAAGATCAAAAGGGCCGAAAGAAATAATAAAATGGCTACCAGACGGAATTTGCTGATTATCCATAATAATATCAGTGTCCATTAGTAAACGGTATTTCTCTTCATCTGTTGCCGGTGTTAATCCTGGCGGATTGGTACTGGCGCTCCATTGAAACGACCATTTCAATTTATTGGAATCATAATCTTTAGGTGGAATAATTTTAAAACCGATTGGGCTAAAAGCCTGACCATCAATACCTCCTTTGCTATCCACGCCAAGTCCCATATGTTCTTCCGGATAATACCAGGACATATCATCACGTAAAAATTGTTGAATATCACTAAACCGATAACCAACATTTGGGTCAGCCCAATAAGTAATATATGCTTTTTTCCAATCAAATTTGGATGGCACGACATAAAAATCAAACAAAATAATTTCATTTAATGGTTGCGGAGAAGCCCAGGCATGACTCACCTGAATAACATCGGCATAAAGTGGATGGTGCCAACTGTCTTTCAAACTAACCAAATTATAATCATTATATCGACAGATAAAATCCTGATCAGAAAGTCCAATGTAATTTGGCCAATAAGGAATATCCAAAGTATCGCCACGTCCGGCCACCCAAATAGTATCCCAGGGTTCACTAGAAAAGGGCCAGAACTCAAAATGCGAATTCCACGGATTCCAGCTCGTCGTAACCGAAACCAATGTATCGCCTTTCGGAGTAATAGCACCAATCCAGATCCCTGCCTCACCAATGTGTTCTTCAAAACTACCAGGTGGGAACTCACAATTAATCATATCTTTCACAGGATAGCCAGCAGGCCAGAGCGGCCCTTTGTTGGTAATCAATTGCCGAACTCTGCCGACATTATGGTATTTCCAGTCAATCGTAATTTCTTGTGAAAATACTGAAAAAACAATGAGTAAATTAAGCCAAATTATCTTGTGCATATTAATCCTGCTAATACCTGTTTCTTAATACCCCAAACTATTTAAAAGTATCTTGCCAACAATAACCGCTTGTTCTTTTTTCATAAAATACAACGGGAATCCCATAACAATTACGTCAAAACTTGTTCCATAGTAATGTAAGCCACAGGGTCTGCCAACATAACTCATATTTGCCCCGCCATAAAGGAAAATCGATTTACTAAAGCCGCCTAATTCGCTAATTACGTTAATCTGATTTAATTTATAAAGATAAGGGAAAGATTTCAGCTTTAATGAATCGACCCACATATCTTCCAGCCCATTAATACCATTAACAGCAAACATATCTGAAGGAATGGCAGGTGTTTCGTCCACTTTATTGATATGTAAATAGTCATGAACAAAACTACCTTCTTCAAAGGTTTTGGGGAAGTTTTCTTCCCAGGCAAACGATTTAAGAATGCGCCAACCTGAGACAATTAGATCGCCACCTACATTCAAATAGTCAGTTAAATCATTTGTATGGTTTACTAATTCATGTGGTCGCGTTGTAGGTTTATTATCAGCATGCCAAATAATCATTTTATACTGCCCCAGAATGGTTTTAGGTGGCATGCCTTTTTGTGTAAAATCCCAGCTATCATGAGAACCAAATACATCCCAATAAAAAGTATCAACTCTGGCATCAGTAGTTTTAGCACTGGGCGGGAATTGCGTTTCATCGGTTTCGTCAATGATTAAAATATCATTTTCAAAGCTTGGTCTAACTAAATTAATGGTAACCGTGGCCCCCTGTTCATCCATTAAATTGGTATTATCCCTTGCAGTAACCCGAATTTCATGAGCCCCTTCCAAAGGCACTTTAAAATCAACATTTGTCAAATAAACTGAGGTATCTTGCGTCCAGATCCATTCACTGCCGTCAACAGAATAGGCATATTCTTCGACTTCGCCATCCTGATCAAAGGCAGAAAAAACTAAATGGATACCCTGCCACCAGTCAGTTGTTTGATTTAGAAAAAAATAGGTTTGCTCATCTTGTGGCTCAAAAATCGTTGCCACCGGAGCAATGGTACGTTTGGTAAAGATAATTTTTTGGGCAGGTGTAGGGTCTACCCCACCATCGTTATCCACAGCTCTGATTTGCAAAACCTGCTTATTCAACGAATCACTTGATTCGAAGATAATATTTAAGATTTCATCGGAAGAAAACTTCCAATCGGTTCGAAAAGAATCACCTTTTATTAAATGATAGGTAATAAAACGATATTCACATCCTACAATATAGCCGTCTGCATCACCGCCATCCCAGGTAATTTCTACCAGTGGGAAAATTGTATCTCCTTCTACAGGTATATTAGCAATAGTGGTATTAGGCGGAATATTAGGATGTTCAGGTTCT
>JAGHBR010000208.1 GCA_021160885.1 Caldisericaceae bacterium | reverse complement strand
TCATTCAAGCATGTCATTCCCGCGCAAGCGGGAATCTCTAAGTAAACGGGGTTGTAGAATCCCGATTTTTTAAAGGTTTCTTAATACTAACATGATTTCCTGACAACTTTACAGGCAACATTAGAAATCTGGCACACTCCTTGCAAATAAAAATTTAAAAGGAGGTTGGCCATGCAAATTTTCAAAGTTTGTGCTTTATTATTTCTGGTAAGTTTTGCAACTATTGCTCAACCAGTAAAGATTAATATTGAAAACAGCCCCTCAAAAATTATTCAACAGAATCCAAAAATCTGGCGTCTGGATCAAGAGCGATTACTGGTAACCTGGGAAGATTACCGAAACGGCACAAAAAACATTTACGGTCAAATTTTAGATTTTAACCTTTCAAAATACGGAAAAAACTTTCCACAGCACGGACAGGATGCAATATTTGGATTGAAAGATTCAAGGTTTTTGGCAATAAAAATTTTCCACACTTATTATGAATTTGATGTCTGGTCCTATGGCATAACGGATTTTATCGGCCGTTTGTACCGTAATGAACGACCACTCAGCGAGCCAACAAACTACTTTAGTTATTCCACTGGACCATGCGGAACAGGATTTATTGGATTTGCTCTGAATGCCATTGCCTTTGAAGATCAGTATTTATTTTGGGCCTGGGCGGGCAGTCTTGACGATGTTGTATTTACAGCAGATTATTACACCTATGAGGGAAATAAAATTAGAACATTTACGCATTATGCTGATGATTTTCCCGGTATCTTGATGACTGCAGAATCATTTGATGGCGATCTGGCCTTAATCTGGTTGGAAAGAATTTTTAATTATGGCGATTCATTACCCAGACAAAAATTAATTTTTGAAACATTTGATCAGAAGGATACCCGGCTTGATTCCATTGTGCTTGATGATTTCGGGCCAATTGAAAATCTTGAAAACTTTTACCTGGATTCCAAATTGACCTCAAAAAAAATAAACGATTCAACTTTAGTGATTGCTTTCTGGGATGCAAGAGATGGAACGCTCAATTTATACACCCCGGACTCAGATGGATCAGAGGTATTCAAACAACAAAAAAGAATAACATGGGAAAAACCGTATGCGCTTCAAGAAATTTTTATTAAATCAGGTCGAACACAAAATGCAGTTGTAAAGTTATATTTACGTCGATTTGGGGAGCCAATAAAATATCTTAATTATTTTTATTACCTGGATGAAAATGGAAATTTAAACGGAGATTCATTGGTCATCGTTAGAACAGACAAGCTTTTGCATCCTGATCTGGTTCTTTATGTGAGGCCAGACTCTTTTTTAGTGACTGAAGAAAACGAAAACGATATCTTTCTGAAACCAACGCATAATTTTGAGGGCAATGACAAAATTAAATTAAATGATGATCTGATTGGGAGTAATGAACAGGCAGGCGCCGTAATCATCAAAAACGAAGAATCAGTTTTAATAACCTATCAAGATGAAATTGGGAATTGGGGCAGAAGTGTTTATCTTGAAGGTAATTTGTCTGTAAATGAACTCGCATTGCCATCAACGGATGGCGAATTCTTTAATGACGGAGCTTTTCTCTCTTTCTGGAAGCAGGGCAAGAAAGCCGGTTTTTCTGTGTTTGACGAGTTTTTCAATGTATTGACAACAAAATCTATTTTAGAAGTTGTTGATTACGCCTGGAGCCTGCAGACAGCCGGAAAAATAATAAACGATTCGACTTTTTTACAGGTGGCTGCACATGGTGGACGTGTTTACCTTTACCTGTTCGATCGACAGGGACGGCAAAAAATGGCCACTGATTTTCCCTTTGAGAATTTTCTTGACACTTTGTCGCTAAAATTTGCAAACGATGGTTCCTTCTGGTGCATCGGAGAGTATGAGCTGCAAAAATTTTCGAGTGAATTGCAGCCATTGAGTGAACGGATTCATTTTGGCGAAAGAATTGAAACCGTTCTGGGCGAAAAAATATTGACTTACCCCTGGTCTTCAAAGAATACTGGAAATTTATTTAGCATCGATCAGGATACTTTGACTAAAAACATAGAAATGGCTCCTGCAGGAAACACGCGCAGTGCAGCCATAACCTTACCGGGAGAGCAATTTTTTATTTGCTATGTGTCCGATCATCAATTGCGTTTCAGGCGATTTAATGAAAATGGTCAAATAATCCGTGATGGGCTGATTCTTACTGATTCCATAGCGCTGCACAATGCGAAACGAATAAAAATAAACATGGCCAATAACAAAGTCTTTTTAACCTGGAGCGCGATTCCCGGTAATAATAGTGGATTCGATGTTTATGCATTACATATTCCGTTAGTGCTAATCACCAGCCTACCAGAGCAGAAAATTAAACCAGTCGAATCATTCCTGCTTGCCAATTATCCCAATCCATTTAATGGACAAACCACTCTTCAACTTTTTATTCCCCACAAAACAAAAGTTGATCTTTCCATTTATGATTTATTGGGAAAGAAGGTCAGACAACTAATTTCCAATAAAAACATACAAGGAAAAATTGAATTCGTATGGGATGGGCTTAATGATAGCGGCCTACCGGTCGCATCCGGAATCTATTGGTGTAAGTTACAAACGGCAAAACAAACCGTCTGGCACAAATTAGTGCTTGTAAAATAAATGAGTGATCAAAAAAAATAGGGAAGTGCAATGCGGTATTTTTTAATTCTTTTATTCTTATTGAGCCCCTGCTTACAGGCGCAGGATTCAACCAGAATGCATCTTCTTTTTAAAGCTGGCATTAACGCCAATTACATTTCCGGACCGAATTGCCAGAAATACGAGCCACACCGTGCTCCGGGCCTTAAATTTGGCATTGGATTTGAACTCAAGTCTGATGATTTAAATACTGCTGGTCTGGAATTATCCTACAATGAACGCAATGCACTTTGGGGAAGAGGATTTATAGATTTTTCTGGCGGTGATTATGTTATTTACAGGTTAAAATATGTTAGCATTAAGCCTTATTACCGATTAAAAAGCAATATCGGCAATTTGTTTAAAAATTTTTACGTTGAAATTGGAGCGCCTATCTCTTACAATCTTTCTGCCAGGCAAGAGTGGCATGTAGAGATGGATGAATTCTGGGGCGATTGGGAAGTTGGCCCAGATAATATTCGATCTGAAATCAATAAGTTTGAGGCGGGGATTTTTTACGGCGTTTCGTTTCCTTTTGTTGGGCCGTTGAGTATTGATTTTTCTTTTTATCAGGCAATTTTCCATCTTTACGGAAAACATAAAATTTACGAGGATGATTTAAAGAACAAAGAGGATTTTAAGAATCACAGTTTTAGCGTAAGCTTTACCTACCGTATCCCGATAGCTAAATAGAAATAGTTTGCCTACCGGTTGCTTAGAAGAGGCTTTTTAATAAACAGAGATAATTTGGAAGAATCAATAATTGGCATTCTTAAAACTCTAAACAATATTTTAATGTCTCAAACAACATGTTAATTTTTTGTTGAAACTAACTAAATAACGCCTTATATTGCAATCGTTTGCGGTTTTAAGGAGAGATGACAATGCCACAAAAATCGACTTTGCCCAGAAGAAAATTTTTGAAAAACAGCCTGCTAACAGCCGCAGGCGCCGCTTTAGGTGCAGCCGCGTTGCAATCCTGCGCCAATCACAAACTGACGCTAAAAGCGGCTCCTCAACAACTGCTGCAAACCGATCCCATTCCGATAGTTAAAGTTGGTTTTGTTGGAGTAGGACATCAAGGTACTTCCCATGTACGAAATTTTCTGAATATTGATGGCGTAGAAATCAAGGCCTTTTGTGACATCAGGCCGGAGCGCGTGGAAGCTGTGCAAAAAATGATTGTGGAAGCAGGTAAATCCAAACCAGCGGGCTATTCCAG
>JAGHBR010000183.1 GCA_021160885.1 Caldisericaceae bacterium | reverse complement strand
TTCAAACATAGCAAGTGCTTTGTTAGATTTTGATCATCAAGCCAGAGGATTAATCTTAAAGAATGTGAATGAACTTATTAATAAAACCAAAAAAAACCGGCAAAAACATGATTTTACAGTGCTTTATAAAGAGATAAACACAGGTTTTACATTTATGACTCAATGTGGAAGAGAAGGGTTAAAAGAGAGGCTAAGTTCCTATTGTGCAATAAAGAAGTACCAAACAAAGACAAGAAGATGGATAGGTATTGGGAAAGACGTTTTAGATGATGAATGGTTTGTGAACGAGTTTCTATACCTAGATTTTCCATGGGAAAGTAATCCCAGAATGGATGAGTTACTAAAGACATACCCATTTAAGAGAAAGGGCGAAACTTGTGTTGATGATTGAAATATCGCCTCCACTTCATATAACAAACGTATCTGGCTTTGTGCTTTCGGCACTTCGTCCAAATCGCTTGTGGCAACTTTTTTTATCCCCAGAATGTTGTCCGAAACCGGCTCGCCGAATATGGGAAGGGTGATATTTAATGGAAATAAGAGCTGAACTGATAGGCAAATGCGGAATTTATTGCGGTGCCTGTCCATTGCACATTAGAGGAATCTGCAAAGGTTGCTCAGATATTAGTACCACGAAATGTTCAATTTATAAATGCGTAAATGAAAGAAGTCTGAATTCTTGCGGTGAGTGTCCAGAATTTCCATGTGAACTTCATTACCATGAGAGGACAGCAGTTTATGCCCGTGACTATCTCAATTGGAAGAGGGGGGAACTATAATATACCGTCGAGCCGAACTCTCCGCTTCGGTGCTATTGTATTTATCGGTGCTATTGTATTTAGACAACAAGCAGATATGTGACTCGCTAACGCTCGCCCAAATTGCCTATGGCAGGCTTCGCGTACCCCAAAACGTTATATAACATCACAAAGATAGATAGAAGAAGAGATGAGCATGGCTATGATAGTTATACCAATTTTAAACACAAGGCCCCAAGGGGGGTGGTCTTATGAAAATTACAATCCTAAACGGCAATCCAAATGCTGATAACGTTAAATTTGATAATTACCTGAAGAATCTCTCTGATTTACTGGAATCGAGCGATCATACAGTAACTATCTTGAAGTTAAGAGAGATGGACATCAAATATTGCAGGGGTTGTTTTGGCTGCTGGGTAAAAACGCCAGGGAAATGTGTAGTAGCAGATGACTCACACGATATATGTTGTGAATACATAAATTCTGATTTTGTGCTGTTTGCCTCACCTGTTATCATGGGATTTACCAGTGCTTTACTTAAAAAAGCACATGACAAGCTTATACCATTGATTCATCCATATTTTGAGCTCGTTCAAAATGAAGTTCACCATTTGTCAAGGTATGATAAATACCCTCTGATGGGCCTCCTGCTGGAAAAAGGTAAAGATACAGACGAGAAAGATATTGAAATCATATCAGATATTTATAGGCGGGACGCCATTAATTTCAAGACTTCATTTTGTTTTATAAGACTTACAACTGATTCTGTTGAGGAGGTAGCAAATGAGATTAACGGTGTTTAATGGTTCCCCTCGGGGCGAAGGTAGCAATACAAAAATTCTTCTGGAGCACTTTATAAATGGCTTTATGACAACTGAAGGGAACATCTATGAACTTGCTTATTTGAGTCGTGTAAAGGAAAGTGATAACTTTGTAAAGTTGTTCCGGGAGGCAGAACATGTCTTATTGGCATTTCCCCTTTATACCGATTGCATGCCAGCGATCGTGAAAACGTTTATCGAGTCACTGGAACCTCTCTGTGGCAAAAAAGGCAATCCTGACATAGGGTTTATAGTGCAGAGTGGCTTCCCGGAAGCAATTCATTCACGATACGTCGAACGGTATTTAGAAAAGCTTGCCGCACGTTTAGGGTGTAGATATAAAGGCACGGTAATCAAAGGTGGAGTTGAGGGCATACAGGCAAAGCCTGCCCGGATGACCAGAAAACTCTTCGAATCTTTTTATCAGCTTGGGAAAACCTTTGGTGAAACAGGCAAATTTGATGAGCAGATAGTACGAAAATTGGCTAAACCTGAGAAGCTTTCAAGATTTGATTTGTGGATTCTCAAGTTATTAGACAAGGTCGGGCTTGCAAACTCTTATTGGAATACAATGCTTAAGGGAAACAACGCGTTTGAAAAACGATTCGACAAACCTTATATAATATGATTTTATTTGCTGTTCTATCGCTGGAAGACACTGGAAGACAATTGATAATTAATTGAAGCGAAAGGTCTTTGTGACGTCATATAACACGGCATATATGCTACGGCTTTGCTCTTGCCCTTCGATCGCAATGTCGTGCGCTCCAACTGTTATCGAAAATCGCACTATAGAGAGGTGAAATTATGGACGAGATAAGGTATAAGCCAATAGGAATCATTTATTCCCCATTCAAAGAGCAAAAAGGAACGCCTATACAACCCACAGCCGCTAAGGGAGTTGATGGAACAGTTGAGGTATTCCCAGAATGTGTCGAAGGTTTGAAAGATCTTGAAGGCTTTTCTCATATCATTTTGATATATCACTTCCATTTATCTAAGAAGTCGCTTTTAAAAGTAAAGCCATTTATGGATGATCAAATACACGGGGTCTTCTCAACAAGAGCTCCAAGCAGGCCGAATCCAATCGGCATTTCAATAGTGAGATTGATTAAAATTGAGAAAAACATTTTGTACATTCAAGATGTAGATATTTTATATGGAACGCCTCTCCTGGATATTAAGCCCTATGTTCCTGAATTTGATGTAAGGGCGGCTGACAAAAAAGGATGGCTTGAGAAAAATGTGAGTAAACTACCAACATCAAAAGATGATGGAAGATTTCAGAATGACTGATGCTACTACGCCCTTCTGCCCAAATCCAGCCTTACGGCTGGACTTCAGATACCTGCCAAACGTTAATGACACCACCATTGAAATGACCTAAACCAAGAAAGGAAACACAAATAAATGATACCCCCAAGGCAAAGGTAGAAGAAAAGCTTGTTCCGATGAGAGTTAAGGACTTGAAAGGATTGAGTTGGTAGTAGATCTTAGCGAAGAAAGACAGGGAAGTACAAAGAAACGAAAGGCTGAGAATATGCAATGAAGATACATATAAATGAACAAAATTTATTGATTCAAAGCTGGATGACGACAACGACAGTTGTACATAAT
>JAGHBR010000499.1 GCA_021160885.1 Caldisericaceae bacterium | reverse complement strand
GATTTAGGGATTTGCATGGCTCTTGTATCATCCATGGATGAACACCCTTTGCCACGTGATGCCGTTTTTGTTGGCGAAGTGGGGCTCAACGCCGAATTACGTCCGGTGAACCAGATTATCGAACGAGCCCGTGAAGCAGATAAATTAGGTTTTAAAAAAATAGTTATTCCAGAATCAAAACAGCAGATTCATTTAAAATTAAATTGTAAAATTGAAAAACACAGGAAATTGCAGGACCTTTTAGAAGAAGTTTGATTTTTTCACCGCTACGAGCGCGAAATAGTTTATTAATTTTTTATTTTAGCGAATCCGTCGCGTTCCTCGCGGTTTATTCTTAACCGTTAATGACGCAATGAACACACAACAGACGCTAAGTGATTTTTTAAATTTTTTATTTGTCTTTGTGTTCATAGCGAATCCGTCGCGTTCGTCGCGGTTTATTTTGAACCGCTAAGGACGCAATGAACACGCAACGGACGCTATGTGATTTTTAATTTTTTATTTTCTTCGCGTTCGTAGCAGTTAATAATAAATTAAATTCAATTAAGGAGCATCTAAAATGACCGAAAATGAGATATCCAAACTGGTCTTGGATGCAGCTTTTAAAGTACACCGAGCCTTAGGTCCTGGTTTATTAGAAAGTGCCTATGAAGAATGTCTTTTTTACGAGTTAAAAAATTTAGGCCTTTTCACTGAAAAGCAAAAACCATTACCCTTGATTTATGAAGAGGTTAAATTAGATGTTGGTTATCGAGTTGATCTTTTAGTTGAGAAGAAGGTAATCATTGAAGTGAAAGCGGTCGAGGCCTTAAGTAACATCCACCTGGCACAAATTTTAACCTATTTAAAACTTTCAGATTGTCGTTTAGGTTTTTTGATTAATTTTAACGTAACGTTACTTAAAAATGGGATTAAAAGAGTTGTTAATAATTTTTCAGAAAAGTAACCAAAACAAAGGCGCTGCCGCAGCCTTACTAATGCACGTAAAAATGTAAATTAGAGTGAAAGGAAAACAAATGAATTTTGGATTTACAGAAGTTCTGATTATTGCTGTTATTATTATTTTACTTTTTGGAGGTAAAAAAATCCCACAACTGGCACGAAGTTTGGGTTCGAGTATTAAATCTTTTAAAAAAGGTTTAAAAGATGCTGAAGAAAATAACGACCAGAACTGACATAAAGTTCGATTATTTGCCATATTGACAACACTATTTCAATATTATTTTTTATTTCAAGGAAATATCCCTGAAAATAAAACTGGCACTCCTTTTGCAATAATCCAGGCAAAAAAAATAGAGAAAGGAGGAAATGAAAAATGAATCTGGATAAATTTACCATTAAAGCTCAGGACGCTATTGCGGAAGCGCAACGCCTGGTAATGGAACATGGCCAACAGCAAATTGAGCCGGAACACATATTAAAGGCCATGTTAGCTGATCCGGAAGGTGTGGCTCAGACCATTGTTAAAAAGTACGGAGTGCCCTTGCCACAATTAGAACAAAAATTGGAAGAAGCCATTGAAAGAATGCCCAAAGTCCAAGGTGCAGGACAGGTCTATTTAAGCCGAAGGGCAAATCAAATCATCAATAATGCATTTAATGAAGCCCGTGCTTTAAAAGACGAATTTGTCAGCACAGAACACCTGTTAATGGCCATTAGCGAAGAAAAAGACGGTGAGGCCGGTAAAATTCTGGCTTCCTTTGGCTTAACACGCGAAATGATTTTACGTGCCTTAATGGAAATTCGCGGCAACCAACGTGTTACCGATCAAAATCCTGAGGCCAAATATCAAGCCCTTGAACGTTACGCTCGCGATTTAACCGAATTGGCCCGCAAAGGGAAATTAGATCCGGTTATTGGTCGTGACGAAGAAATTCGTCGCGTGTTGCAGGTACTTTCGCGGCGAACCAAGAACAACCCGGTGCTGATCGGTGATCCCGGTGTTGGTAAAACCGCCATTGTGGAAGGCATTGCGCACCGAATTGTCAATGGGGACGTACCGGAGAACCTGAAAGACAAACGTCTGGTAGCACTTGATCTGGGCGCTTTAATTGCCGGTGCCAAATTCCGTGGCGAATTCGAAGAACGTTTAAAAGCAGTGATTAAAGAAATCACCGAAGCTGAAGGTCAGATCATTCTGTTTATTGACGAGTTACACACCATTGTGGGGGCTGGCGCAGCCGAAGGTGCTGTGGACGCCTCAAACATGATTAAACCGGCGCTGGCCCGCGGTGAACTGCACACCATTGGCGCAACCACCTTAGACGAATATCGCAAGTACATTGAAAAAGACGCTGCGCTGGAACGCCGTTTTCAACCGGTACTCATTGATGAACCTTCGGTTGAAGACACCATTTCCATTTTGCGCGGCTTAAAAGAAAAATACGAAGTGCACCACGGTGTGCGCATTAAAGATTCGGCCCTGGTGGCCGCTGCGGTGCTTTCCAAGCGCTACATCAGCGACCGCTTTTTGCCAGACAAAGCCATTGACCTGATTGACGAAGCGGCCTCTAAACTGCGCATTGAAATCGACTCCATGCCAGAAGAATTAGACGACGTGGAACGCCGCTTAAAGCAACTGGAAATCGAAATGATGGCTTTGAAAAAAGAAAAAGATGAGGCTTCTAAAAAACGACTGGAAATGCTGAAAGAAGAAAAAGCCAATTTAGAAGAAAAAGCTAAATCCCTGCGTGCTCAGTGGAAAGCGGAAAAAGAAACCATTCAACGCATTCGTGAGCTTAAATCGAAAATCGAAGATTACCGTACGGAAATGGAAATTGCCGAGCGCGAAGGTAAACTAGATCGTGTGGCTGAAATCCGTTACAGTTTAATTCCTGAAGCAGAAAAAGAAATCGAACAGCTAAACAAAAAATTGGCTGAAATCCAAAAAGATCAGCCCATGCTCAAAGAAGAGGTGGACGAAGAAGATATTGCCGAAATCGTCTCGCGCTGGACAGGCATTCCTGTACAACGCATGTTAGAAAGCGAAAAAGAAAAACTTCTTAAAATGGAAGAACGCTTGCATCAACGAGTGGTTGGTCAGGACGAAGCCATCCGCGCTGTGGCCGATGCCGTGCGTCGTTCGCGCGCCGGTCTTGCAGACCAGAATCGCCCCATTGGTTCGTTCATCTTTCTTGGTTCGACGGGTGTAGGTAAAACCGAGCTGGCCAAGGCGCTGGCAGAGTTCCTGTTCGACCATGAAAATGCCATGATTCGCATCGACATGTCGGAGTACATGGAACGCCATTCGGTTTCGCGCCTGATCGGTTCGCCTCCGGGCTACGTGGGCTATGAAGAAGGTGGTCAATTAACGGAACAAGTGCGTCGTAAGCCTTATTCGGTTGTGCTGTTGGATGAAATCGAAAAGGCGCACCCGGAAGTATTCAATATTCTGTTGCAGGTGCTGGAAGACGGCCGCTTAACGGACAACAAAGGCCGTACGGTGGATTTCAAAAACACCATCATCATCATGACGTCCAATTTAGGCGCCAGCTACATTCGTGAAAAGACGGAAAACATTACGCAAGAAAAATTGGAAGAAGCTTACGAAGAGATTCGCAAAAACGTGATTGAATTTCTGAAACAAAATTTGCGTCCTGAATTTCTGAACCGCATTGACGACATCATCGTCTTCCGTCCGTTGAACAAAGACGACATGAAGCAGATTGTACGCCTGCAATTTGAACGCATTAAAAAGATGCTCGAAGCTCAAGACCTGTATGCCGAGCTGGACGAATCGGCTGTGGAATACCTGGTGGAAAAAGGCTACGATCCGGCCTTTGGTGCTCGTCCGCTCAAACGCTTAATGCAGAAAGAGCTGGTTAACGAGCTGGCCAAAGAAGTCATTGCCGGTAATCTTGCACCTGGTGACACGGTGGTTATTTCGGCCAATGAACACGGCTTGCAATTTAGCAAAAAACGCGCCGCTGCTTAATGTGCAGTTGTAAATTTAAAAGGGGATGTTAACCTAACATCCCCTTTTTTTTAATTAAGGTAAGTCAAGAATCAGTGATTTTACTGAAAGCTAAAGATCAGTGCGTTGTGGTTTAATTTGAAATCTCTTCCCTAAAAATTAAACAAAGCCTTAAATTGGAGTAAACAGATCTTCCAATGAAAAAATTTTAAACTCAAGCTGAAAATCCTTTAAATAATTCAACAGGCGCACCGATTTTTGCTGCAACGATTGTAAAGAAGCCTTTTGTTTGTTGAGTTTAACCTCCGCAATAAGTACGAACTTTTCCGCTTCATTTAAAGCTACAATATCAATTTCGTTACGATTTCCTTTTTCCCAATAGCTCCCAATTTTATTGAATCGACCACTTAAAGCCAATTTTTCCTTAAAATATTTTTCCAGAAATCTCCCCGAATAGGAATCAAAATCTCTAAACACAATTTGCTTTAAATAATCGAAATTCTTCAATTCCAGGGCACTGTAATATTTGTAAACAAAGCGGAACCAAAAACTTAAAAAATTATCACTAATAAAGTATTTTTGAACTTTGCCAGCAGGCTTAGAAAAAATGGGTTTAACTTTTTCAATTACCTTAAAATGATTTTCCAGTCGATCCAAATGGCCTCCAATATTTTGCTCCAAAATCGATTCCATTTCGGCACGACTTGTTTTTGACGAAGCGATGAGCGCAAGAATGGAAAAATAGGTAGTGTACTCTTTTCCGAACTCTTCGATTAAAACGCTTTTCCCTTCGTCCAAGAACAAAGAATTCTCTTGAAAGATTTCATTCATCATTTCTTTGAAACGAAATATTTTACGATCTGTGAAATATTCTACATATTTTGCCACCCCACCAGTTACCGTGTAAAAAGCCAAAAAGTCTTTCGCATCAATGGTTTTATTAAATTCCCGGTAAATTTGCTGAAGAATATTAACGTTAAAAGGCTGGAGAGTAATTTTTTGATCGGCCCGTCCAAACAGCGGTTCTTTAGAATTTTCATAAATTCTCTTCATCATGGAGTAAATAGAGCCACAAAAAACAAGATGAAGATGAGTGTCATTTTTTAACCGATCCCAAATATTCTGGATGTCACTAAAAATAGAAGGATTAATTCTTAAAAATTCCTGAATTTCATCAATGATTAAAACAATCTGTTGATCTCTACTTTGTTCCATTACAATTTCAAAAATATCTTTAAAGCGATGAATTTCTCCAAAGACTTTTACCTTAAGTTTTTTGCGAATCTCTTCCAGATACTCTTCACACAGGAGCGACTCCGATTTGCGTGAAACAAAAAAATACAAAAATTGTTTGTTTTCGACGGCTTTTAGAATTAAACGTGTTTTTCCAATCCGCCGCCTTCCCGTAATTACCGTCATCTGCGAAGTATTTTTAGTGAGATTAAATACCTGATTTAATTGTTTTAATTCCGTTTCACGATTGTAAAATTGCATTGTGCCCTCGCTTAATACATTTATTGCAACACCCATTACTGTAATGAACATTACAGTAACAGCCATTACAATTTAATAAAAACTGAAAGTTTTACAAAATTTATTTGAATTTTGCCCCTCAGGGACTGGTTTGTGCATCTAATTTGAAATTGGATTAAGCAAAAGGAATAGCATCATGGCTAAAATTGAAGCGGACATGACCATTGAAGAAATTGTGGAAGATTTTCCGGAACTCATTAAACCCATGCAAGAAATGGGCATCCAGTGCATGGTTTGTGGTGAACCGGTTTGGGGAACTTTAAAAGAACGCATTGTTGAAAAGGGCATGGAAGATCAAATGGACGAAATTATTCTAAAATTAAATGCGTTAGTTGAAAAATAAATTGAAAGAAAGGAGCCGACTTGTTTAAAAATTTGAAATGGAAAAAACTGCTCATTTTTGGCTTTCTGGGCATGGCTGCCGGATTTGCCTACTACTATTTCATCGGTTGCGTTGGCAATAGTTGCCCGATTACCAGTAATCCTTATTTGATGACCGGTTACGGCTTGGGAGCCGGCCTGGTGCTGGGCTGGGACACTAAAAAGCCAAAAGCGAAAAATGAAACAGAAAACAACAAAATCGAAGGTAAATAATGGATATTCTTTTTTACATCGTAATGATCTTTATTGGTTTTATTTTGTTCATTCAAATTTACACCCGTTTACAGGGCGTTTTAAAACGCGGTAAACCTGTTCCACATGTCGATGGCAAAATTGGCAAAGCTCTGGCCAGGAACACACGAACTCTACTCTATTTTTACACTCCCACCTGTTCGGCCTGCAAAGTCATGACGCCGATCATTGACCGTTTGCAAAAAGAGTTTAGCAACATTTTAAAGATTAATCTGGCGAATGATTTGGAAATTGGTAAACAATTTGGCGTGATGGGCACGCCATCATTGGTTTTGGTAGAAGACCAAAAAATTCGCTCCTTTGTGGTAGGCGCACGTAACGAAACGGCTATTCGTAAACTTTTGGAAAATTGATCCTAATGGTAAAGAAAGGTTACCTTTACGTACAGTACAATCTTTCACATATTTAGGTTCGTAGCGTAAGTAGCGATTTTATTTCTTCCTCAAAACTCGCAAAAAAAAACAATCAATAAATGTTACGTGATTTTTAATATTTTCCATTTTCCTTTTGCGAATATGGCGAATTCGTCACGTTCATTACGGTTTATTTGCTGCCGCTTTCTAAATCAAAAAGGTTTCCCGTTTTAAGTTTGCAACGTATTTCCGTGAAGTTTAATTTTCTCTTTTTAATTAAGAAGAAAAAATAAAAATGAAACGATTTTACTTACTTTTTTTAGTGTTAATCGGTTTTCATCTGACTTTTGCCACTCCTATGCCCTGGGGCAATGGGCAAAGTAAGCCCGAAAATCTTCAGTTTTACCTGGTTACGTTTGGTCCGGGAGACGACATCCCCTCTTACTGGGGGCACATTGCAATGATCGTTGAAGATTCTTTACTTCATCAATCCGCTATTTACAATTATGGGTTGTACTCGTTTGACAACAATTTTTTGTGGCGTTTTGTCCAAGGCCGTTTGATTTTTGAAGTGGGACGCGCCTCGGTTAATTCTTACTTTCGCTACTACCGCAGCCAAAACCGAACCATTCAATTGCTTCGCTTACACATCCCTTTAAGCAAACGATTACAACTGGCTGCTAAGCTGGAATGGAACATACTTCCTCAAAACAAAAAATATCTTTACCACCATTATTACGACAATTGCGCTACGCGATTACGCGACCTGATTGACCAGGCTGTAGATGGTCAGTTTCATCATGCCATGGATGTGCCCGCTACCATGTCCTTGCGCGACCACACAAAACGCTACACCTCACGCAATCTACCTCTGGAATGGATTTTGATGTTCTGGATGAGCGACCGCATCGATCAACCGATTAAAAAATGGGACGAAATGTTTTTACCGGATGTTCTGGAACAATACGTGCAACAGGTGACTTACACAAATAGTTACGGACAATCTCAAGCCCTGGCTGGCGTTCCAACCTATTGGTTTAAAGCAAAACGTTCGCCTGTGCCGCAAACCGTTCCCCACGACGAATGGCCAACATTAATCATAGCTTTAATTCTGGCTGCTGTTATTCTATTTACAAGCTGGCGCCAGAGCCGCCGGCCCTTTCGCTGGTTTACGTTGATTTTTAGTTTGTACAATTTTTTAATCGGTCTGTTTTTGGGCCTTGTTGGCAGCGTATTATTTTTTTTAATGTTTTTTACCGAGCACGATGTCACTTTTGGAAATGAGAACCTGTTTCTGGCGCATCCGCTTTCGCTGGGCGTTGCGGTGCTGGCTATTTTTCTGGCCAGTGAAAAAGACTGGGCATGGCGAGGTTTAAAATACCTGTGGCTGCTTCAGTTTTCAGGCGCATTGCTGCTCATTGTTTTAAAAATAATTTTGCCTTTCTTTGACCAGGATAACCTGATGGCTTTTTGCTTTATTTTGCCGATTAATGTGAGCATGGTCGTCAGTTTTTACCTACTCAGGCAGATGAAATACCATTCCACAGATTAAATAATTTTGGAGTCCATTACATGATTCCGTCCTAATTTCAGGAGATACAGCCGCTGTTCCTGTAAAACTAAATTCAATA
This sequence comes from Caldisericaceae bacterium, assembly GCA_021160885.1. Classification (GTDB taxonomy): domain Bacteria; phylum Calditrichota; class Calditrichia; order Calditrichales; family Calditrichaceae; genus Caldithrix. The sequence goes on along the minus strand of JAGHBR010000499.1, from coordinate 5,990 downwards.
TTAAGAATCGAATCTACAAAACTTACCTATGAAAATATCAATTCTAAGGCAGCATAGCCGCAACCAAAAAAGCAATATCTTAGAAGTTCAATGAGTTTGAAAATTTTGGCACGCTAAAACGTGTCATTTTTTGAAGGAAGTATTCTAATCATGTCCTATTTTTTTTTGCAAATTTTATACTCAATTGCCGGAAGAACCATTTACAATAACTTAAAGATTCCCGCCTGTGTGTGAATGACATTCTTAATGATCTTTTCAAAGGTTTCATTAAAAAAATGTAAAGTTTACAGAATTCGATATTTGAATTTTATTTGCTAAACATAATCGGCTGCGAAGTCAATTGATGAGCCTGATCCAGAAAATTTCTGAAATCCTGATAAGCCTCATTAGAAAGGTAAGTTTTTTCCAGATGAAATTGACCTGTGATTTTTAATTGCCCTCTTTTAGTTAAATCTGATCTTATGTTACATGAACCGAACTTTGAATTAATAGGCCTAGTAACTGGCTGGCTTTTAAGCTGCCAGTCACTCTGAAAATTTAAAGCAAGATCCAGTTGGCGGGTAAAACGGTAGCCAAATTGTAGCGGATGTACCCGACTCGTAGCACGAAATAATTTCCATAATTTCGGTTGAATTAGTTTCCCCGGCACGAAAGCAAACTCTGTTTTACCTGGTGAAAAGAGAAACTTAACGACTAAAGTTATCGAATCTGAATAATTTTTTAAGCCATTTATTTTAAATTCCTTCACTTTAAAAGGCAGATCCATTTGGCACAAAAAATTTTCCAGCCAGCGTTTTTGATCAGTTCTATTGGCCGGTAATAAGGCCGCTCTTAGTTGAACGGCCGGTTCATCGTGAAAGGTAAAACTCAGACGTCCCTGTGCGTTACCATCATTTTTTAATTCAATATGCCCTTTAATAGTGATAAAATTATTTTGATTCGAAAAAGGCTTAATATGGATTAATTCATACTGATCGTTATCTCTAATAACCAGGCCATAAACATCCTGCATGTACCAGGGTAAGTAACCGAAAGGCGCGCCTTTGTGAGTTGGATCGAGATAGAACTTACGACCATCTGGTAACTGAGCCAACGCAACCACATGATTAAAACGAAAAGGCGTAGCCAGACTGGTATCTAACCGGCCATTTTGACGCGTGGAAACCAAAACGGGGTAAATCTTCAAATCAATGGCCCGGCCCAGGGCACACATCAAGGAAACCATGTCTTTGCAATCACCATATCGATTTTTAAAAACTTCACTGGCGAAATGAGGTTGATAGCTGCCAATTCCAATGGCAATGGCAATGTAACGGATATGATCTCTCACCCAATTGTAAATTATTTCTAACTTTTGCTGCTCGTTATTGGCTCCCTTGACTAATTTTTGCGCAAATTGTTTTATTTCAGAAGTAGGATTCATCCGCTTATTACTCAACTCAAAGTACCAGTTAGCTACATCTTTCCAGTTTTCAAAGCCCAAGGGCGCAAACAGCAAATAGATAGCCACATCCGGTACAGGCGGCATAGCCGGCTCTCTAGCCAAGGCCGGTATATCTTTCATCTGCCAACGATAAATCGTTTTAAAGCCACTGGGGCGTTTTACACTGTCTGGTTCCAACGGATAGTGATAAACTTTGTGATGCAATTTCCAGGAAGAAGGAAAAGAGACTTCAAAGCGGGAACGCAAAACCGGAATAAAATTCTGAAAACTCCAACTATGATAAAGTGTCAAATTTTCAAAAACCATACTGTAACGAAATTCAATCACATCACCAGGCTCCACATCGGGAAAGGTGAACTTTTTTGCTTTTTGATCGGCGTAAAAAATGAAGTTTGGGTAAAGGAAAACATCAAATATCTGTTTGGCATCCAAAACCGTAATGCGGCCGTCCGGATGAATGGTGCGGGCTTTAATTTCCTCAACAATGGAACTGCCCGGTGTGTAAGGAATAACCACATTGCAGTAAGCCAATCCGCCACGATCCAAAATACGAATCACTTTGTGACGATCAAAATGCGTCAGCTTAATTTCGCCCTGCCCTTCGATGGAAACCTTTCCTTCATCCAGAAGAACCACGGCATGAGCCATAGGATAATTGCTCGAATCCGGAAGTTTTTCCAGCGATAGCTCCGTCCAATCCAGACGGCTGGCCCAATGATTTGTTTGGCATGAGATAAAAAGAGATAAAAAAGCCATTGCGCTTATTAAGGGAAGTCGTTTTCGCAATTTCAGGTAAAAACTTGCGTAAAACAATTTTGTAATCCCTCCTCAAATCGCCTGGTAAAATTTAATGATTAATAGGTCCACAAAGAGCAGCAAGCAACATGTCAAAACAGTTGTTTCTCGCAGATGTTTGCTGATTATTTTATTTTTAAAAATCTGCGTGAAACCTAAATAGCTCTCTTACCTGAAAGTTTTTCCCTTTTTATCTATTTCACCAGCAATTAGGGCAATAAAAATACCAACAAAATCAATAAATCAACTTCCAGTTTTGATTGGCTTTAATATTAATCACTTTTTTGGTTTTTAAGTAATCAATCAACAGATTTCGGATTTCTTCATCAGATTTAAAAATTACCGGCGCATTGCTGGCTTTGGCCGCTGCCATGTGGCCTCCCCCACCGGTAGCCCGGTAACTGTTCATTGCTACCTTGTAGGTTTTATTTAAATCGAGCGGCTCACCCGTTTTCAAATCGATTAAATCCACAATGCGAGATCCCACCGGCTGGCGCACACCAATTTTATAAGCAATCCCTTCGGCCATGTCGTAATTGTAACCGGCCATTTTGGGATTTGTGCTGATGTTTCCATTTTTGAATTCAAAATAACGGGCCGAAAATTCTAAAAAGTCTTTGATCTGCTGTCCGGTCAGCAATACCGTGTAAAGGGAATTTTCGTAGCGGTACATTTTGTAAACATCCTTCACTTTAAGCGGTCCGGGCGGCAGAATAAAACGATCATCAAAACAGGCCGCAAATGAGATGTCTGCCTTTGAATAGAAAAGTTGCACTTGATGGATCAAATCCATAAAAGCAGTATCCTGCCACCTGGCTTTAGTGGCGCTCAAAGTGTCGGTTAAAGTGGCAATAACCATTTGCGTATATTCAAGAATTTTTTTGTGGTAGGGAAGCATTAAATCAAGGATTGCTTTGGATGGCGGAACATTTTTTAGAGGCTCCAGCCAGCCATCAATGGATTTAACGAAATATTTTTCATTATCTGCTTCGACAATAATCTGAGCAACTGCTAGATTGCGCGCCCAGGAACCTGAATTTAATAGCAGTGTCATGCGTTGTTTGTTTTGCACAACATTGTCGGACTTTTTCTCCACATTTAATCGAGCTTTCCTGCCCACTTCCCGGTGCGAATGTCCTGCAAAAATTACATCGAACAGGGGCACCTTTTCGGCTACCAGACGAGCGGCATTTTCATTGGGCAGGCCCAGACGATTGGTTTGTTCGGCGCTGTAATCCGCATTCAAGCCGGCATGAAATGAGCCCACCAGCACATCAACCTGCGGCCTTAGCTCTTTTGCCCAAAAACGGGCGCTTTCTACCATGTCCTGCCAGTTGATGCCGGGATAGAGGGTAGAATCCAGCCACATGGGAATGCCAGGCGTGGTTAAACCAATTATTCCAACTCTGACGCCATTAACATCGAACAAGGCGTATGGTTCAAAAAAGGTGCGACCATCCGGCAAAACGCTATTGGCGCTTAGCCATGGAAAATTCGATTCGCGCATGGCTTTGTAATAAACTTGCACCCCCTGTTCAATATCATGGTTGCCAACCGTAAAAGCATCATAGCCCATGTAATTTAAGGTTAAAATTAAGGGATTTAAACGGGATCTTTCAACTTTATTAAAATAATAGGCTAATGGCGTTCCCTGCAGCAGATCGCCAGTATCAATCAGGAGCACATTTTGATGTTGCTGCCGATATTTAGAAATTTTTGTAAAGGCCCGAGCCAGTCCGTAAGGCGCCGGCTGATCCGTAAAATAATTGTAAGGATAAATTCGACCGTGAACATCGGTGGTTTGTAAGATGTAAAGCGTGTCAATCTGCCTTGAAAACAGATTGGTCGCCAATAATAAAAGAAGTGACAGTGCACCAGTCAGCAGCCGTTTCAATGAGCGAATATTAAAATTTAGCTTAAACATTTTATTCTCCGTTAAAATAATTGCAACTAATGAAAAGTACGAATATTTTTGCTTTGAGTAAAATCAACTTGAGCACAACATGTCTAAAACAAAAAAGCAATCACTTGGCGCCCGTGGAGAGGAATTAGCAGAAGCTTATTTGAAAAAAGAGGGGTACAAGATCGTCAGTCGTAACTTTCGCTACGGACATGGAGAAATTGATTTAATCGCAATTAAGGATGAAATCTTAATTTTTGTGGAAGTAAAAAGCTACCAGGCTAAACCGCTGGATTTACCAGAATATCGCATAAACAAAATCAAGCGAAAAAAGATGATAGAAACCGCTTACGGTTTTTTAGAACAAAATCCGCAATACGAACAATTTAACCGCCAGTTTGATGTGCTTTTGGTTGATTTTTCACAATACCCGGCTCAGATTACCCATTATCCTGCTGCTTTCTGGCTGGAAGAACCGTTTTAAATTCATCGAGTTTTATTAAGTTCTAACAAATTTGGAATGCAAATCTAATTTGAATACTCCATCATATTTCTAATGTAGAAAGTGCAGTTGAGTATCAAATAATTTAAACAGGTTCTTATGGCCATCAAGATGGTACCGGGATTAATAAATCCAAAAAGGTAATGGATTAAATTAGTTGCTCGTAAAAAATCAAGACTAGTCACTACATCTAATTTGCATCCAAAAAGCAATCTTCTGCCACCTCATTTTCAACTAATCTTTCTTTGTTTGCAGACAATGTACTCAGATTTCTTGTATTTCTCCTGTTTTTACCGGCTTATTCGCAGAGAGAAGTATAACAACAACAATTCATCCATACTCTGCTTGATTTTAATTTCATCTTATTGCAATTTTAATTAAAATGATTTTTAGTAATTTTGGGAGATTGGCGATGGGACAAAATCTGCGTTTGATGATGCTCAGCTTAGAAGGTCTCTCTGTAGGCGATGCTTTTGGCGAACAGTTTTTTAATCCTGCCAATCTCAAATACCTTAACGCACAAGCATTACCGCCTGGTGAATGGAAATGGACGGACGACACGCACATGGCCCTTTCTATTGTAGAGATGTTAAAAGAAGAAGGAACAATTGACCCCGACGCCCTGATCAAAAAATTTGCTTATCGCTATTCAAAAGAACCATGGCGCGGGTATGGCTGGGGCGCAGCCCGTTTATTGAGTAAAATTGCTGAAGGCGGCGACTGGCGGGAACTGGCGCCTAAACTGTTTGTAGGCGGCTCTTACGGAAATGGCGCCGCAATGCGTGTCGCGCCATTGGGCGCATTTTTTAATAATGACATGAAAAGAATTGTCAAAGAAGCCCGTAAATCGGCAATGGTAACCCATGCCCACCCAGAGGGACAGGCTGGCGCCATTGCCGTGGCACTGGCTGCCGGATTGGCCGCTCAGGAACAAACCTTTAAACCTTCTGTTTTCATCTCCATAGTAGCAGAATGGACGCAAGAGAGTGAAGTAAAAGAAAAATTGCTGCTAGCTTCCAAAATTAGTGAAGATGACTTTGACTATGCGGTTGAAGCACTGGGCACAGGCCAGCGGGTTTCAGCACAAGATACCGTTCCTTTTTGTGTTTGGGTAGCTGCCCATTGTGCCAATGATTTTGAAAAAGCGCTGTGGAAAACCGTTTCTGCCGGTGGTGATCTCGATACGACCTGCGCCATTGTGGGAGGAATTGTTTCTCTGAGCTGTAAAAAGATTCCGACTAATTGGCTGGACCATCGTGAACCTCTGGAAGGCTAAAACCGCCATGTGAAAGTAAATAATTAGTTTTTATGAAAGAATTAGTGTTTAAATGAAACGAAGAATTAATAGG
>JAGHBR010000334.1 GCA_021160885.1 Caldisericaceae bacterium | reverse complement strand
GACTAAGACTGCCAGATTAACTATTCAATATTAATGAATTTTACTCACGCATTCAAGTTTCAAAGGGAAAAGATATTTCTAATTTTTTTATTTGCATTGTGAATTTTTTCTCTTTATATTTGCCCCTGTGAAATGATTCACATCGTGAAATAGGTATCAGTTATGAAAAAAAATCAATTACCAGTAAAAACACTTGAGCGACTTATCCTTTACAAACGGTTGCTGTCTGAGGTTCAAAACCGCGGCCAGCAAACCGTGTATTCTCATCAGATAGCACAGCTGGTCGGCAATTCAGCCGTACAGGTACGGCGTGATTTGATGCAAATCGGGTTCAGTGGTAGCTCTCGCAATGGTTATGTAATAAAGGATTTACTGCAAGCCATTGAAAAAACCTTGAATAATGCGTACCAACAAAAGATGATTCTGCTTGGTGTGGGGAATTTAGGTAAAGCCATTTTGACTTATTTTACATGCCAGCAACCACTCTTTAATTTAGTGGCAGCCTTTGACAATGACCCGAACAAAGTAAATCGTGTCATTGGTGGTTGTCGATGCTTTCCATTGGAAAAACTCGATGAGCTTGTTAAGCAAGAACAGATAAAATTGGCCATTTTAACAGTTCCTGCTTTTGAAGCTCAAAATCTGGCAAACAAGTTGATCTATCTTGGAATTAAAGGAATTCTGAATTTTGCGCCTGTTACATTAAAAGTTCCAGATTCGGTAATCTGTGAACAGATGGATATCATGCTTCAATTAGAAAAACTTGCTTTCTTAACCCAGCAAAAAGATGAGGTGAATTATGCAAAAGTCTAAAAAACGTCAACAAATTTTTCAAAAAGTAAAGGACGCTAAACGGGAACAGCTTATTCCACTTTTGCAGGAAATCCAGGAAACGGAAGGCTACATTTCACCGGATGCCGTAAAAGAGTTAGGCCAGGTTTTAAAGATCCCGGCCAGTAAAATTTACGGAGTTGCCACGTTTTACAACCAGTTTCGCTTTAAACCAATCGGCAAATTTCACATTCAGGTGTGTCGTGGCACGGCCTGTCATGTGCGTGGCTCAGCTAATGTCATGCAAACTCTGGAACAGGAATTCAATTTAAAACCAGGCGAAACGACGCGGGATGGTTTATTCAGTTTAGAAGTGGTCGCCTGTTTGGGGGCCTGTGGCCTGGCGCCGGTGGTTAGCATAAATGGTGAATTTCACGCCAACATGTCTGGCCCCAAATTAGTCAAATTACTACGAAAACTGCAACGGAAAGAAACGCAAAAAAATTGAGGTCAATATGAATACTCAACTGCTAAAAAAAATGCTTTCTTTAGAATTTATTCAGCAACCGGCTGGTAAGCCGAAAAATGACGATTTGCAGTTCCAGATTCGCCAGTTAAAAAACAGTAACGCGAAAGTTCCGGTTTTTTATGTTGGCGCCGGTACCTGCGGCCTGGGAGCTGGCGCGGATAAAATGATGCAACATCTTAGTTCATATTTAAACGAAATGCAAATTGAAGCTAAAATTGTTGAAGTAGGTTGCATCGGGCTTTGTTCGGATGAACCTTTACTTGACATTCAATTGCCTGGCAAAACACGATTAATTTTCAGAAAAGTAACCGCAGATAATGTTATTTCCATCGTAGAAAAAGTTTTACAGCACAAAATTCCCTTAGAAAATTTATTGGGGCAACATGCTTCTCAGGAATTAGAGCCATGGGAAAACATCCCTTACCTCCAGGAACATCCTTTTTTTGCGCCCCAAAAACGTTGGGTACTTAAAAACTGTGGTTTAATTGATCCAACAAGCATAGAAGAGTACATGGCGCATGGAGGGTACCGGGCATTGGCCCGTACCCTCCAGACCATGACCCCAACGGAAGTTTGCGATGAAGTTGAAAAAAGCGGTTTGCGTGGCCGGGGTGGCGGTGGTTTCCCCACAGGTCGTAAATGGAAATTTGCCCTGAACACGCCTGCCGAACAAAAATACATGATCTGTAATGCCGATGAAGGCGACCCAGGCGCCTTTATGGATCGCGCCATTATAGAAGGTGATCCGCATCGTGTTCTGGAAGGTTTGATGATTGCTGGTTACGCCATCGGAGCCAGCAAAGCTTACGTTTACATCCGCGCCGAATATCCGCTGGCCATTGCCCGTTTGAACAAGGCGATTGAACAGGTCAGAGATTTAGGGCTGCTTGGTGAAAATATTTTAGACAGCGGATTTAACTTTGACATCATCATTAAAAAAGGAGCCGGTGCTTTTGTCTGTGGAGAAGAAACAGCTTTAATTCACAGCATTGAAGGCAAACGTGGTATGCCCCGCCCAAGACCGCCTTACCCGGCAGTAAATGGTTTGTTTCAAAAACCATCCGTCATCAATAATGTAGAAACTCTGGCCAACATTCCGGAGATCATCGGGCAGGGCGCCGAAGCTTTTGCCCAAATTGGAACCGAAAAAAGCAAAGGTACCAAGGTTTTTGCCCTTTCCGGAAAGATTCAGCGCACCGGTCTGGTTGAGATTCCCATGGGTACCAGCCTGCGCGAACTGGTTTTTACTATCGGTGGAGGTGTCAGCGATGGACGGCAGTTTAAAGCAGTGCAAATCGGTGGCCCGTCCGGCGGTTGTATTCCAGAACAACATCTGGATATTCCCATTGATTACGAATCACTAAAAGCGGTAGGTGCCATGATGGGTTCCGGCGGTTTGGTGGTTGTTGATGATAAAACCTGCATGGTCGACCTGGCCAAATTTTTCATGGATTTTATTCAGCGCGAAAGTTGCGGCAAGTGCATCCCATGTCGTGAAGGGACCCGGCAAATGCTGGAAATTCTTAACATCATTACCAGAGGACGGCGTTCAGAACATGGTTACGATGCGCTGGAACGAATGAAAAGCATCATGTACTTAGAGCGTTTGGCCGAGGTCATTAAAGACACCAGTTTGTGCGGTTTAGGTCAATCAGCCCCCAATCCGGTTTTAAGCACCCTGCGCTGGTTCCGCGACGAATACGATGCGCACATTTACGAAAGACAATGCACTGCAGGCGTCTGCGCCGAACTGATCACCTTTGAGATTGATTCAGAAAAATGCAAAGGATGTACCTTATGTGCTTTAAAGTGCCCAACGCAGGCTATTTACGGAGATCGCAAGATGCCGCACTACATTGTTAAAGAAAAGTGCATTGGATGCGGTACCTGTGTTGAAGTTTGTAATTTTGACGCCATTATCGTCAAATGAACGAAGGAGAAAGCATGTTTACTTTAGAAGTTAATGGAAGAAAAATAGAAGCGCGTAACGGCGAAACCATTTTGGATGTTTTAAATCGTGCCGGCGTAAAAGTGCCTACGCTTTGCCACATGAAAGAGCTCTTTCCTTCCGGCGCTTGCCGTGTTTGTTCGGTGGAGGTAGAAGGGTTTAATACCCTCATACCTTCTTGCGCTTATCCGGCCCAGGAAGGTATGGTCATCAAGACCAATTCGCCGCGAGTCATTAAAGCTCGTAAGACTATCATTGAGCTATTGTTAGCCAACCATGTACAGGACTGTTTGTACTGTGTTCGAAATGGTGATTGTGAGCTGCAAGAGCTGGCCGCTGTCTACGGAGTGCGTGAACGACGTTTTCCGGCTGAACCAGAAAAACGTCCCATCGACGTTTCTTCGCCATCAATCATTCGGGATCAAAACAAGTGCATTTTATGCGGCAAATGCGTACGTACCTGTGAAGAAATCATGGGCGTATCTGCTATTGATTTTGTGCACCGTGGCAGCAAAACCATTATTGCCCCGGCTTTTGAAGCCAAATTGAACGTTTCGTCCTGTATTAATTGCGGGCAATGTGTGCTGGTTTGCCCCACTGGCGCTTTACGCGAGCGAAGTTACCTAAAAGAAGTAACCGATGCGTTGCAAAATCCGAACAAGTTTGTGGTGGTGCAACACGCGCCGGCTGTTTCGGTTACAATTTCTGAAGAATTTGGTTTAAAACCTGGCAAAGATGTCGATCGATTGCTGGTCAATGCTTTGCGTCGCCTGGGGTTTGATCGTGTTTTTGATACTGCTTTTTCCGCTGACCTGACTATCATGGAAGAGGCATCTGAGTTGGTTGAGCGATTGCAAAATGGCAGTCAAATCCCCATGATGACCAGTTGCTCGCCTGGATGGATTAAATATGTGGAACAATTTTACCCGGAATTCATTCCAAATATTTCTACCTGTAAAAGTCCACAACAAATGTTAGGGGCGGTGATCAAAAATATTTTTGCCAAGGAACAGGGCATTGCTCCCGAAAACATTTTTAGTGTGGCCATTATGCCCTGTACAGCTAAAAAGTTTGAAGCAGAACGGCCTGAATTTTCAGCCAATGGTTACGCTGATATTGATGCGGTTCTTACCACCCGTGAATTGGCTCGCTTAATCAGAATGTACGGCATTGAATTTGATTCACTTGAACCCCAGGAACCGGATTCACCTTTTGGAACACGTACAACAGCTGGTAAATTGTTTGGCGGAACCGGTGGTGTGATGGAAGCCGCCTTAAGAACCGTTTATTACATGATCACAGGAAAGGAACCACAGGATCTCGTTTTTGAAGAAGTACGAGGACTTAAAGGCGTGCGCGAGGCCAGGGTCAAAATAGGGGATATTGAACTCGGCGTTGCGGTGGCAAATGGCATTAAAAACGCGAAAGCCCTGCTGGAACAAATCAAAGCCGGCCGAAACGACTTGCACTTTATTGAAGTCATGACCTGTCCCGGCGGTTGTATTGGCGGCGGTGGTCAGCCTTTTAACACCGACCAGAATCGAGTACGCGCTCGTTTGCAGGCTCTCTATCAGATTGATCAAAATGAACCTTTACGGGCTTCGCATCAAAATCCGCTGGTCAATGAATTGTACGAAAAATACCTGGAACGGCCTTTAAGCCATCAAAGCCATAAATTATTGCACACTAACTATGCCGAACGGGATGTTTTAGTCTAATGGAAACAACCATGCAATTAATTTACACCGAAAAAGAACGCTGCCGTGTTTGTTACACCTGTGTGCGCGATTGCCCTGCCAAAGCCATCCGCATCCACAACGGTCAGGCCGAGGTAATTGCAGAGCGTTGCATCGGTTGTGGAAATTGCGTCAAAGTTTGCAGTCAAAATGCCAAGCATGTTTACAATTCGATTCCTGAAGTACTGAGCTTGTTAGAAAATAGTTCAAACACGGCAGCCATTATTGCCCCCAGTTTTCCGGCTGAGTTTCCGGATTATGAGCCAGAACAGGTTGTTTCCATGATTCGCGCTTTGGGCTTTCGCTTTGTAAATGAAGTTGCCTTTGGAGCGGATCTGGTGGCCGAGCAATATCGTCAGTTAATAAAAGAAAATCCCGAAAAGCGTTACATTGCCACTACCTGTCCGGCGCTGGTAACCTATGTCCGAAAGTATCATCCCTCATTGGTGCCTTATCTGGCGCCTATTGTTTCGCCCATGATTGCAACGGCCAGGGCCTTAAGGCAAAAGTATGGCCATGATTTAACCATCATTTTTATCGGGCCCTGTTTTGCCAAAAAATCGGAAGCGCAATGGGAACAAACGGGTAACGAAGTAGATGGCGTGTTAACCTTTGCCGAATTGCGCCAACTGTTGGAACTGAAAGGCATTAATTCCAAAGATGTTTCGCCGGACGATTTTGATCCTCCATATCCCGACCTGGGTATGATTTTCCCTGTGACACGCGGTCTGGTTCAAACCTCCCGTTTGAGTGATAATATCCTTGAAGGAGAGGTTATTGCCACTGACGGTAAAATGAATTTTGTACAGGCAATTAAAGAGTTTGAAAAAGGTGAACTGCAAACACGATTGCTGGAAGTACTGTGCTGTACGGGTTGCATTATGGGCCCCGGATTCAGCAAGGAAAACTCGTATTTTTCGCGCCGCACAGCGGTTAGCAAATATGCCGATCAAAGGTTGAAAATCAACCGTGAACGCCAATCCGAAGAAAGGATACAGGAAATTTCAGCAATCAATTTGAATATTCTGTTCAAAGCAGAAAATTTAGAAGACCCATTGCCAACCAAAGAAGAAATTGAAACGGTTCTGAGGAGAATGGGCAAAGAGAAACCTGAAGATGAGCTGGATTGCGGCGCCTGTGGTTACGAAACCTGTCGGGAACATGCGGTGGCCATTCTAAAAGGCCTGGCCGAAAGCGAAATGTGTTTACCTTACACGATTGATCGTTTAAAAACATCATTGCATGAATTAAATGTTTCGCATGAGCAGCTGGCATCCACACGACAAGCTTTGATTAACGCTGAAAAACTGGCCAGCATGGGCCAACTGTCGGCCGGAATTGCGCACGAAATTAACAATCCGCTTGGCGTCATTCTGCTTTACGCCAAAACCATGCTGGAAGACTGCCCGAAAGATTCTGAAGAGTATCTGGATTTAGTAATGATTGTTGAACAGGCTGAACGCTGTAAGAACATCGTGTCCGGGCTTCTCAATTTTGCCAGGAAGAACAAGGTAAATCTGAAGCCAACCAAAGTGCGTGATTTAATCGATCGCTGCCTGAAAGCCATCTTAAAACCAGAGAACATTCAGATAAAAGTTGAACATCATTTACAAGATCAGTCAGTTGAATTGGATGAAGGGCAAATTATTCAGGTGTTAACCAATTTAATCAACAATGCTATTGAAGCCATGCCCGAAGGCGGTACAATTCGCATTAAAACGCTTGACCAGAACAATGAATGGCAAATTATTGTGGAAGATGAAGGAAATGGCATCCCTGAACATATTTTGCCTAAAATTTTTGAACCTCTTTTTACAACTAAAAAAGAGGGTAAAGGCACAGGGCTTGGTTTAGCCGTAGCCTATGGTATCATTAAAATGCACCATGGTAAAATTGATGTCTGGTCAAATGCCGATTCGGCAAAAGGGCCGACCGGAACGAAATTCACCATTACCTTGCCCAAGCAAGGTTCATGGCAAACACTGTTAAATGGAAATAAAAATTAAGCGATTCATGGAGCCCTCCAGGAGAGAAGGGAGATGGGGAAAGTGGGTGAAGCCCCACCCCCTGGCCCCCTCCCTAAAAAATTCAGGGAGGGGGAACTTGTGCTGGTTTGAAAGGGAATCGATTAAAATTTGGGGAATACGTTAGAAATGAGTTTTCTTTTTAAGAGTTTGACCAATGAAGGATGACTGGACAATTAGAGGTTGGCCTGGAGTGAAAGGTTTTTAGATCCTATCCCCCATCCCCTTCCCTTAATAAGGGAAGGGGGAATGACAG
>JAGHBR010000267.1 GCA_021160885.1 Caldisericaceae bacterium | reverse complement strand
CTTCCAGGGCCTCATAAGGATAATTAAAAAATCGATCCGCTTCTGCTCTGCCTGGCCTTTTAACCACCTTTTCTTTAACAATTTGATTCTTTAAAAAATCCAACACATTAAAAAGCTGTTCAAAAAGATTACCGTCAAAAATTTTTTCTGTATAGCGTATTCCTGCTTCATCTTCAAATATTACTACGTCTATTCTGGCGGACGGAAATATTTTTTGAGGTTCTTTTGCAAAAAAGAGTAATCCCACATTTTTAGGCAATAAATTTTCTTCAGCCCCTTCGGCTATATTCATTCTTCTTGAAATTTCATCAATTGAAAGATTCGGGATATCTTTTTCGAGCTCGCTTCCTACTTTGTTTAAGAATGTTCTTATTGCTGATAAATCGAAATCCGAAATTTTATGTCTATGATTTACTCTATCGTCAAAAGGGATCTGATTAGACATAGAAATAAGCTCTTTTTCTTCTTCAATTGTTGGTTTTACCGTTAACGAATATCTGCGAATGAAATAAAAATAGCGTGGCTTTTTTTCGGATAACGAGTCCGGGCATTTATATGGTCTGACGCTTCCGCCAGGACACCACAATATAAGAATCTTCTTACCCCTATAATCCACAGGCTCCACTAAAGGAAAATAATTCGGGATGATCTTTCTGCACAATGCATTTAACTCTTTTTGAATCTTATCAATTTCACTTATCTTAATGCCAGCAGGTGGCAAAACTGGCTTTCCGTCTTTTTCTTCTATTCCAAGAATGATGTATCCACCGCCCCAATTATTAAAGTCATTGGCAAATGAGGTAATAGTTTTTATTACTCGCTCAGGATTCCAACCTTTTCGAAATTCAATCCTTTCCCATTCAACGGTTTTTCCAGTTATTAATTCTTCAATATTTAAAGGTAAAGCCATTGCTACAACCCGATTTGATTTTAATTTGCACTGATTTTTTAACTTTTAGTGCAAATTATTTCAAAGTGTACTTGTGCAGTGCATTCTTTTTTCATCATTACTCAAGCACTTTTTTTATTAGTTCAAAAACTTCTTGCTCTAATTCTAAAATTTCCGCTCTTATTTCTTCTAATGGTCTGAGCGGTTTAAACTCATAAAAATATTTGGTAAAATTAATTTCGTAACCAATTTTCGTTTTGTTATGATCAATCCAGGCGTCCGGTACGTGCGGTTTGACTTCCCGTTCAAAATATTCTTCAATGGTTTGGCGAATAAATTTACCTTTTTCTTCACGTAAGAATGGTATGTTCTCATAATCGCGCAATTCTGTATTTGGTTTTAATTTTACGGTTTCTCCGTTTTCTTTTATTAATTTTCCATTTTCAATTTTCCACGTTCCGTTTTTTAACTTTTTCAATGCTTCGTTTTTCAACTCCTCGTTTTCCCATTTGGGGCGTTCTACCGTTACACGCCAATAACCGAAAAACGCATTGGGATAAATTTTAACGAATTCGTTTTCCTGAAAATCGCCATAAAGCTTGGTAATAAAGCCAATGCCACGGTCTTCGCCATTCTCCGGGATGTACTTTCGTTTGTTTCCAAGGCTTCGAGCCATCTTTTCCCAAAAGCGGTTAAAGTTGCGTTTGCCCTGTTCTATCAATTCTTCATCTTTTTTACCGGTAGCGTTAATTAATTGTATTTTCCCTTTTCTTTCCGGTGATTTTTTATTGGTAAGTATCCAGATGTAAGTGGAAATACCTGTGTTGTAAAAAAGTTGATCTGGAAGAGCGATAATAGCCTCCAGCCAATCGTTTTCAATGATCCATTTACGAATATTACTTTCGCCGTTGCCGGCCTGCCCGGTAAATAATGGTGAGCCGTTGAAAACAATGCCAATGCGGCTACCATCTTCTGGTTTCATTTTGGAAAGCATGTGTTGCAAGAATAAAAGCGAACCGTCATTGATTCTCGGCAATCCCGCGCCAAAGCGTCCGGCAAAACCAAGATTTTCATATTCTTCTTTAATCACTTTTTGCGCTTTTTTCCAGTCAACGCCAAAGGGCGGATTGGACAGCATGTAATCAAACTTTTCGTCGGGCAACCCGTCAACTGTGAAAGTGTTTCCGAATTTTATGTTATCTGGATTTTGCCCTTTAATAAGCATGTCAGATTTACAGATGGCATAACTTTCGGGATTTATTTCCTGCCCGAAAACTTCCAGTTTAGCCTCAGGATTTAGACTTTTCAAATGCATTTCGCCAATGGACAACATACCACCCGTTCCGCAGGCAGGATCGTAAAGCGTTTTAACAATGCCTTCTTTGGTTAAAATATCACGATCTGCATTAAACAGGACATTGACCATTAGCTTAATGACTTCCCTGGGCGTAAAGTGTTCACCTGCTGTCTCGTTGCTTTGCTCCGCAAATCGTCGTATGAGTTCCTCGAAAACATAGCCCATCTCCATGCTGTCCATATCCGAAAGGCCAATATCGGCAAATGATTTTACGACCAGATAGAGCAAATCTGTTTTAGGGTCATCCATTCGGTCAATGTGTTTATCGAAATCGAAGTATTCAATAATTTCTCTCACGTTGGCGGAAAAGCCGTTAATATAGTTTCGCAAATTCGCTGCAATATTTCCTGGATCAGCTTTAAGTTTTTCAAAGTCGAATTTACTGCAATTGTGGAAGTTAAATCCGGCAACTTTGTTTAATGTTAAATCTTTTGCACGTTCAGAAAGATGTTGGACCTTAGGTAGATAATCCAGAACTTTTTGTTTGGTAGGGGCAAGCACGCAATCTAATCGTCTTAAAACAGTCATTGGCAAAATAATTTTACCATAATCCGATTGCTTGTAATCGCCTCGAAGTAGGTCTGCCACTTTCCAGATAAGATTGGCTTTTTCTTTAAAGTTATTTAGCATAGCCTTTTCTCTATTTAATTTGGAAGTAAAAACAATTTAAATTTTATTTTAGCAATGTAAAGTAAAATATAATCAAACATATTTTACTTTTCTAAAATAAAATTTTCTAAAAAGATGAGTTTCAATATGTCTATTTAATTTTTGAATTACGGGCGCCAGGGGCTATTCCCCTTTAGCACCCTTGTTCTCATACCAATACCTGATGTACTCCACTGCTTCTTTTAACGAACTTCCCGGGCCAAACAAACGGCCGGTTCCCATGGCTTGTAATTTTTCAATATCGTCATCGCTCATAATGCCGCCACCGGTTAGCAGTATATCGTTCATCTTATTTTCTTTCATCAGTTTTAAAATTTTAGGAAAAACCGTCATGTGTGCGCCAGACAAAATACTAATGGCAATCACATCCACATCTTCCTGCATGGCGGTTTGCACAATCATTTGCGGCGTTTGTCGTAAACCGCTGTAAATTACTTCAAAACCGGCATCGCGGAAAAATGAAGCAACGACCTTCGCTCCACGGTCATGGCCGTCTAAGCCGGCTTTGGCCACTAATACACGTATTTTCTTTTCCATTACTCTCCTCGCCAAAGGGTTTAACTAAAAATCGGTTGGTTCCTGATATTCTCCAAAGACCTCCTTTAAGGTGTTGACCATTTCGCCTACCGTTGCGTAGGCTTTGGCCGCTTCAATGATGACCGGCATCAAATTCCGGTTTTCGATGGCTGCTTGTTTTAATTCTTTTAAAAGAGATTGCACTTTATTGTTGTCTCGTTCCCGCTTTAACTGTTGCAAGCGTTTAACCTGTTCCTGCTCCACTTCTGGCGAAATCTGCAAAAGGAGAATTTCGATTTTTTCGTCTTTGTCCTGAAAAGCGTTTACGCCGACAATGTAACGATCATTATTTTCAATTTCCAGTTGGTAGCGGTAGGCGGCTTCCGCAATCTCACGCTGAAATAATCCTTTTTCGATGGCAGGAATTACACCGCCTAATTCTTCAATTTTACGAAAGTATTCCTCGGCGCCCTGTTCCATTTTGTTGGTTAGATTCTCAACAAAATAGCTGCCAGCTAAAGGATCAATAGTGTGAGGCACGCCTGTTTCGTAAGCTAAAATTTGCTGCGTACGCAAAGCTATTTTTACAGCTTTTTCCGATGGCAGGGCCAGCGTTTCATCCATGGAATTGGTGTGCAGACTTTGCGTACCGCCCAATACGGCAGCCAGCGCCTGGTAAGCCACGCGGACAATGTTGTTTTCTGGCTGCTGGGCTGTTAAGGTACAACCAGCTGTTTGCGTATGAAAACGCAACAACCATGAGCTTTCTTTTTTAGCGCCATACTTCTCTTTCATGCGTCTGGCGTAAATACGGCGTGCTGCCCGAAATTTGGCAATTTCTTCAAAAAAGTCATTGTGCGAATTGAAGAAAAAAGACAGACGCGGGGCAAAGGCGTCAATATCTAATCCCCGTTCCAGAGCAGCTTCGATGTAAGCAAAACCGTCGGCCAGCGTAAAAGCCAATTCCTGTAGTGCTGTAGAACCGGCTTCGCGAATGTGGTAACCACTGATGCTGATCGTATTCCACTGAGGTAAGTGTTCCGTACAATACTCGATCATGTCCACAATTATGCGCATGGAAGGCGTTGGCGGGAAGATATATTCTTTTTGCGCAATATATTCTTTTAAAATGTCATTTTGCACCGTACCACGTAACTGCTCCTGTTTAACACCCTGTTTTTCGGCGACAGCAATGTAAAAGGCTAACAAAATAATAGCCGGTGAATTGATGGTCATGGAAGTGGAAACCTTATCCAGCGGAATGCCATCAAACAGAATTTCCATGTCCCGTAGCGAGCTAACAGAAACACCGCACACACCGACTTCGCCTTCGCTCCAGGGATCATCCGCATCACGTCCCATCAGGGTTGGCAAATCGAAAGCCACCGAAAGTCCTGTTTGTCCGTTCTCCAGCAGATATTTAAAGCGCCGGTTGGTATCTTCCGGTGTGCCAAACCCGGCAAACTGACGCATGGTCCACAAACGCCCGCGGTACATGGTTGCGTGAACGCCCCTGGTGAAAGGATATTGTCCCGGCAGGCCCAAATCACGATCGTAATCCAGATCTTTGATCGATTCAGGTGTAGCCAGCATTTCAACCGGTTCTCCAGAGGCGGTGATAAACTTGGCGTCGCGTAACTTGGCTTTAGCCACTTCTTGTTGCCAGCGCTTGAATGCTTTAGGATCCATAAAAACTCCCCCGTTTAAAATTTGGCAAAATTCATTATTTAATGAAAATACAACGCACTAATTTACAAAATATTGATGTGAAGCAAAAGAGATGAGCAAGAATTTTGACTTGCTTTTTTTAAAGATATGCTTTTTAACGGACAATTTGAATGATCTTTGTCCATTTAAAAGTAAACTTGTGGTTGTACTATTGTTTGCAAATTTAAAATTTTTCCTCTTTCATAAAGGAAGTGTTTTTTAAAAAGCAGTAAAAGCGAACTCTGAATCAGCGGGATGAATGACTTTTATTCTTGGCGATTCAGTGGCTTACTTTGGTCCGGATTAAAGTTTTTTAATAATTGGAACGAGTTGTTTAAATAATTTTTTATTTTCCAGACGAAGCAGACTAATATTCATTTCGTTATTCCCAAGTGAAGCTAAAAAATAATTCGAATCAGCCACTCTTGCCAATTGAATTATTCCCTCCCCGTACTGCACAAACACCTCTTCTGACTTTCCAAAACCAAATTCTTGCCCATTCTCTTCGACCGCTGAAAGTAGTTTAGAAATAAAAGGAACAATATCTGAAACAGACCATTTATCTTTTTGCTCCGGCTGGACAGCAGAGGCAACAACAAATCCCGTTTGGTCCAAAAGGGCCAATACTTCAAGGCCTTTATTTCGCAGATGATTTTCCAGGGCAAGAATGAGTTGTTTTTGTGCTTCCGGTATTTTATCATCAACGTGTGACGTTCTGGCACGTAATTCATCAAGGCGTCTTAATCCTTCCAACAATAAGTTCTGCCAGCTTTTAAAAATGGTTTCTTTGGGAGCTTTTTCTCCCTTTTGCAAATTAAAGGCTCCACCTTCCCAGCTTAATATTTCGTAAAAGGCTTCCTCACCTTCAATCTGGTCTACTTCGGCATGAACAATATCTCCTTCATCAAAATAAATGGCCCCATGACTACCATCTTTTTCGAAATGAATACTGTTTGTCTGACGTCCAAGACATAAAAGTTGAATTAAATCGGTTAATTGGAAATCAGAGATTTTTCCTTCAAACCCTTTTTTCTCCTGTAAAATATCAAGAATCAGCTGCCTTAAATCCTGAATTTCAAAGGGTTTTTCAATGTATTTAAAACAACCTCTTTTGTTGGCTTCTTCCTGAATTTCAGAAGAACCATAGGCAGTCATAATCACCACTTTAGTTTGCGGATAGTTTTCTTTTATTTTGAGCAACAAATCAAGCCCGGAAATTTCGGGCATACGGATATCAGTAATAACCAGGTTAACCGGCACCTGGGCCAGAACATCCAAAGCAGCCATGGCGCTGTTTACGGCAATTAATTCAAATTTATCTTTGTCCCTGGAAAGATGTTTTGAAATCGTCCAGGTCAGATCTTCTTCATCATCTACAATTAAAACACGTTTGTCACTCATTTCTAAATCCTAACTAATTTGCAAAATAAAATACAGGGCCAGAAATGCGACCGAGCTGAACATCACACTATCAAAACGATCTAAAATACCGCCGTGACCTGGCAGCAGATTCGAGGAATCCTTAACTTTGGCATCACGTTTAAACCAGGATTCTACCAAATCGCCAAATTGCCCGACAATACCGACAATTAGCCCTCCCACAATGGCCACATAAATAGTTATCGGAATAATTTGTAGAAAATAAACCAGTAAATAGGTCAGCAAGGCACCTACTAATCCTGCTACCGCACCTTCCCAGCTCTTTTTGGGTGAAACTCTTTCGAAAAGACGATGTTTGCCAAATTGTTTTCCCAAAAAATAAGCAAAAGTATCGCAAATCCAGATGGCAACAAACATCAACAAAACGAACTTACCTCCAAAACTGTAATCTTTTGCAAAGAGGGTTGCTACATTTTCCCGCAAAAACAGCAAGCTTCCCCAGAAAAATGTAGGATAAACAATTCCTGACAAAGTAGCGCTGGTATTGATTAGTGGAGAACCATTATTTTTAAACATTTCAGCGCCAAAAATAAAAATAACAAATAATAGCAATACGAAAAATAACAGAGCATTGGGTCCGGTGTAGACCAGGGCTAATAGAACCTGACCGCTGAAAAGCCCGGCTACCATCATGGGTTTACTCCCCTTTTGACGAAGCAATTGGTACATTTCCCATTGCCCGATTACCGTTACAACCACTGAAAACAGGTAAAAGTATAGCCCGCCTTTCAATATAATGAATAATAAAAGTGGAATTCCGACCACGGCTACAGCCACACGTACCGCGAGTTCTTTCATGTTAACTCCTGTTCATTAAAATATTTTTCTGGAAAACGTTTTAAAATATTACCGCTGTTTTTTTCACAACTTACTCAAGGAAAACCCAATTTTGTAAGCATAAAGGAAATAACCATCGCTAAAAGCTGAGCAAAAGCAAGTTTAAAATGAACGTTATTCCTTTGAAATCTCCCCAAATTAAATCAATAACCGGATGGAAATTAAGCAATAATTAAATTTTGTGCAATTTAGAAAAAGGGATCGATATCCTTTGCAGACATCGATCCCAATTGAGGATTAGTTGGGTGCAGCCTAATCCAATATCCTGAAATTACCGTTTCGGGCTTTAAGCCACAAAATTTGGTAAGGATCTACTTCTAAAGAAATTTGGTTGTTTTCTGTTTTAAAAGAACGCTTACTTAATAAATCGTGCCAGTGATGATTTCCTAATATTCCCCAGGCTTTCAGGTTAATGGTAAGCGGAACTCTTTTTGATGAAACATTGGTTAACGTTAAAATAATTTCCTGATGATCCATAGTGTAACGAATTACGCCAAAAATTTCATCTGCGACTTTAAGGATTTTTTGTGGAGAATTAGGATGAAAAGCACGCTGACGTTTTCTTATTTCAATTAAGCGAACCAACTGTCGCGTCACATGGTAAGTGGTGGTTTCAGGATTTTCCAGCGAACGTAGCAATTCTTTTTTATTTAATGTTTTGCGATTGATACTACGAGTGGATTTTTCTTCAATAACCAGATCAGCATCATTTTTTGACCCAAGAAATCCGTGCAAGTAAATGCCAGGCACGCCCATTAAAACCAGAGCAATAGCCCGCGAAGCAATGTAGCGTTTCACCTGAAGTTCCATCGGTTCATTGGCATCTTCATTATTAATGGCGCTGAACCAGGTAATATTTAATTCATAGGGACTTAACGAGCCATCGGGATTAGCCCGGTATGAAATGAAACCGCCATGTTCGACTACACGTAAAGCCATCATGTCCATCTCTTCCTGGGACAAAATCTCTTGGACGGCCATCACTCCTACTCCATCGTGAGAATCGAGAAAATTAAAAAAGGTTGCTTCGTTGGATGGCTTTTCCAAAGAGGCGGCCCATTCTGTTAATTTTTTAGCGTTTTCATTTTGAAAGGAGTAAAGCACCAATGGAGGTAAGGCGAAATTGTAAACCATTTGGGCTTCATCTTTTCCATTGCCAAAATAACGGATATTTTCCTTATGCGGTACATTAGTCTCAGTGATGATAGCTACATGAGGCGCTACGGCATCTAAAATATCACGGAAAAGCTTAATAATGGCATGCGTCTGCTCCAGATGCACGCAAGAAGTACCTAATTCTTCCCATAAATAAGTCACCGCATCCAGGCGAATGATATCTGCTCCACGTCGCACATAGGTCAAAAGAATCTCAATCATCTTTAGCAAAACGTGTGGATTATGATAGTTCAGATCAATCTGATCCTGACTGAAGGTGGTCCACACCAGCCGTTTCCCATTAAGCGTACAAAATTCGGTTAAAATTGGTGTGGTGCGCGGCCGTACAATTAAACGCAATTGGTCGGGTGAAAGTTGTTGTTTTGTAGAAAAGACCACAAAAAAATCAAGAAATTGCGGATTCTGGTTTAAAAATTCCTGGAACCAACGGCTCTTTGAAGAAACATGGTTAAAAACGCCGTCAAACATCAATTTAAAATCTTTTTTAAGTTCTAAAATATCGTCCCAGGTGCCTAAATTAGGATCAACTTCTTCAAAATCCATGACTGCAAATCCTCGGTCGGAAGAAGAAGGGAAAAAGGGCAAAATGTGCAGGGTATTAATAACATTTCTCAAATACGTTTCCGTAAGCTGGCTTAAAGTTCGCAACGGTTTTTGATTGGGCGTTCTGATTAAATCACCATAGGTTATTAATATGACATCTCTTTCTGTAAACCGATTTTCCGGATCAAAACTTTTTTCCCACTCAATCATTTGAGGTGTTTTGTGGGCATAATAAACTTTTAAAATACGCTCTAACTCCGGATAGATTAAATCAAGACGGGACTTGCTGTAGAGAAAAGTCAGTTTGTTTTTAAAACGCTGGCTGAAATAATCAGGAATTTGTAAGACTGGTCGCGTGTAATCTGGTTCCGTGTAATGGAAATTTCTTCGATCAACAATCATATCTTCCTGATATTTCATCAAGAATTACTCCTTAAAACTTTTTACTGCTTCTTCAACAGTGTCATAAATCTTCACAATTTGATTAATATGGGTTAATTCCAATAAATCGATGATGGTTTGCTGAGGCGCTGCCAAACGGATATCTCCCCCTTTGGTACGTGTGGCCGCAATTTTCGATACTATGGCTCCCAAACCGCTGGAATCCATGTATTTTGTCTTCTCCAGGTTTATCACAATCTTGTACTTTTCCTGTTCCAGAAATTCTTTCATTATTTTTTTTAATTCTCCGGATATTTCCGAAGTAAGGCGACGTGGAACGTCAATAGTAACCACTTCCCCATTGTTCATTAAATGGGTTGGGAAATTCATAATATTGCCCCCTTTTGTTTCTAATATTATTGTCGTCAATAGTTTTGTTTTTTAAAACCACTTTTGAACTATTTTTACAGCATAATATGTTAAATTTGAGTCATCAATATTTCAATTCGGTTTCGACTTTTCAGACCATAATCACAAACAAGTTTACTCCTTAAGGGACCAAAACAAGCCTTAATGACCATTGATTTTGATTTTTCTAATGAGCATCAGGGTAAAATCATCCTCTAACTGCTGGCTGCCAACATGATCTCTTACAGCCTCAATGATTGTTTCTTTAAGCTCACTCAGTTTTTGGTGTTGATTTGCTTTAACTAATTGTTTTAAGCGCTCGAGTTCAAACTCTTCTTCTTTTTCGTTCATCGCTTCGACCAGTCCATCAGTGTAAATGACCAGCAAATCATCGTTTTCCAACTTGAGACCTGTCTTTTCGTATTCCCAGGGGAAAGCGCCTAAAAATATGCCACCTTTATTCAAAAGTGTAAATTCTTTTGATTTTTTTAGAATGAAGGGCGGATTGTGACCGGCATTCACATAATCGAGTACTCCTGAATGGCTGTCATAAATGGCAGCAAAAACAGTAATGTACCGATCGGCTGAGGTCTGGCGCATGATCATTTGATTTAAGTTTTCCATGATCCAGGCCAGATTATCCGAGAATTGAAAAATTGTCCGCACCGATGCCTGAAAATTGGACATCAGCATGGCGGCCGGGATACTCTTACCGGAAACATCGGCCATAATAAAAGCCCATTTGCCATCTTTCATGGGAATGATGTCATAAAAATCACCGCTCATCTCTTTACAGGGGATATAGGTTGCGGCAATTTCTAGATCTTCGATTTCAGGCAGTTGGTTTGGGATTAAAAGCTTTTGAATTTCCGAAGCGATTTTAATATCGGCTTTTAGTCGCTCTTTTTCAATGGCTTCCTGCAACAGGCGTGTATTTTCAATGGCTAAAGCCGCTTGAGTACTAAAGGTCAATAGCAATTCGAGATCCTTTTCCGAAAAAGGTTTCATGTCCAGCCGGTTTAAAATGGTAATGACGCCTAAAATCCGTTCTTTGTAACGAAGCGGAACACATAAAAAAGAACGCGTGCGGTAGCCGCTTCTTTTATCGAAACTGGGATCAAATCTTGGGTCCTGGTAAGCGTCTTTAATTAAAATCGGTTCGCCATGTTCGGCCACCCAGCCGGAAATTCCCTGTCCCAGTTTAATGCGGAAGGGTTTTACAGTGTCCGATTTTGGTCCAAGGGCTACCTTAAATTCGAGCTCATCGCCTTCATCGGCAAAAAGAAGCAATGAGCCGGACTCAGCATTCATTAAGTGCATGGCTTTCTGTACAATGTCTTGCAATAATGAATCTAGTGAGGCTAAGGAATCGATGGAACGGCTGATTTCGTGCAAGGCACTGGTCTTTTCCAACAAATCTTGCATTTCTCGTGATTTACGTTTCAGGTCTTCTTCATACTCTTTATTTTTAATCAGTAATTCAAAAACTCTTGTACACAGTTCCAGCAGTAAAAATTTAAATTCATTAATGGAACCGCTTCCCGCAATAATGTATTTTTTTTTGTGTGTAGGAAAAATCCATTCAAAATGTGATTGTTCAAATAATTGTTGTAATTCCGCAGGTAAAGATTGCGTAGAAACAACCTGGTATTCTGACAAAGAATCTATTAAAGATTTCTTTAACTCGACAGGTTTGATTTTATTAGGAAGGTTACCAGATAGAAACAACCACTTATCTGAAACGTTTTTAATAAGCGCGCCTAAATTGTTTCCGGAATTTTCCTTCCAGGTTTTAAAGGAATCTTCGAATAATAAGTAGAAATCGTTTGGTTTCATATTACCCTTAAATTAAATTTATTTAAACCTAAAAATTAAACAGAAAATTCTGTTTTATCAAATCCTTTTTTTAAAATTTTACAAAAAACGGAAAAGAGAAAATTTGATGAGTCTGACATTTGTTGTGTAATTTTTTATTTTATGCTGATCGCACATCTGATTAGTTAGTCATATATTCAGAAATAAAGCGGTACTGTCCTTGTTTGACGTTTCAAAATAAAACACCCCTTCCGCATCCGTCACCGTCGTTTGAATGGCAGGTTCCAGCCTAATGTACATGTTGGAAATGAGGTTGTTTTGTTCATCCACTACCCTTCCTGAATTAGAACCGGCCAAAACACCAGAGCTCAAGAACAACGTTAAAACAGCTATTATTATTGAATAAGCAGCATTTTTATTTTGCATATGCCGAATTATCTTTTCCATGCTTAACGGATTGAGGTTGAACGCATTTAAACGATGACAAGTTTACAAAATGCAAAAAATATGAACGCGTTTAAGTTCTAACTCCAATCCCATGTTACGTTTAAATAGTTATGATAAATGAAAAACAAATTGAGCAAGTGTAAAATAAATGATTAATCCAGTCGAATCAACCACTGTAGTTAACAAAGGGCTGCTAATAACAGCTGGGTCTAATTTGAGCTTCGTTAAAATAATTGGCAATAAACTGCCTAATAAATTTGACCAGATTGTTATCGCAACCATTGACAAACCTACCACCATCCCAATAGTAGGGCCGCCCCGCCAAAAAAAGCCACGGATATATAAAATTATTCCTAATGTCAGGCCGATCAGTAATCCTATCAATAATTCTTTTTTTACAACATTAAACCAACTCCTAATTGTTAATTCCCCAGTTGCTAAAGCACGGATTACTAAAGTTGAAGATTGTGCAGCAATATTTCCACCGCTATCTATTAATATAGGTATAAAGAATGCCAGGACAATAACGGCTTTTATAGCATCTTCAAAATGTGCTATTATACTTGATGATAAAAAATCGGTGATCAATAGAATTAGCAGCCAACCAATTCTTTTTTTGTAAAGGTTGAATGGAGAAATAAAAAGATAGCTTTCTTCAACGGGAGAAATTGCAGATGTTTTTTGGAAGTCTTCATCTATTTCTTCTTCTTCTATATCAATAAGGTCATCAAT
>JAGHBR010000040.1 GCA_021160885.1 Caldisericaceae bacterium | reverse complement strand
TATTTGCTGGGGCAAAGGCATAAAGAACGTGCAACCGGAGAATATTACGAAGCGGGTATTTTACACACAGGTAATTCGCAAATTCGATTTACAGCCCATTTTTATTTAATAGCTATTTTCTTCATCATTTTTGACCTGGAAGCTGTATTTATTGTAGCCTGGGCCATTGGCTTTAAGCGAGTTGGCTGGGCTGGTTTTTGGGGCGTTTTTATTTTTATTTTAATCTTATTGATCGTTTTGGTTTACGAGTGGCGTATTGGCGCCTTGAACTTTGCAGCTGACGGCAAACAGATTATTAAGCGCATGAAATCAAAGAAAAAAGGTGAAACTAAATGAAGTGGTGGTTAAGCAAACCCGGAGAGTCTGCCAACGCATTTCAGGGCGATGCTTCCATTGAAGAAGCAGTTAAGCAAAGTGTGGTTTTGACCCGGTTGCAGGACCTGGTAGCCTGGGGCCGGAAAAATTCATTATGGCCTTTTAATTTTGGGCTCTCCTGTTGTTACGTCGAAATGGCAACCAGTATTACCAGTAAATACGATCTGGCCCGATTTGGGGCAGAAGTGATTCGCGGGACGCCCAGGGAGGCGGATATGATGATTATTGCTGGTACTGTTTTTATGAAAATGGCACCCATCATTAAACGCCTCTACGAGCAGATGATGGAGCCGCGTTGGGTGATTTCAATGGGCTCCTGCGCAAATTCCGGCGGCATGTTTGACATTTATTCCGTGGTTCAGGGCGTAGATAAGTTTATGCCGGTTGATGTTTATGTGCCTGGCTGTCCGCCCAGGCCCGATGCCTTTTTGGATGGTCTGATTAAGTTACAGGAACTGGTTGGAAATGAAAAACGTCCCTTGAGCTGGGTGATTGGCCCGCAGGGTGTAATAAAGCCGGAAAAACGGATTCTCCGTGATGAGCGCTGGCCGGAAAAGAAAAAAACAACGTTTTTAAAACCACCAGATGAAATTTAAGAGTTTGTTGGTCTAAACAGTAAAGACAAAAATATGACATACGATCAAACTGTTATTGATGAACTAAAGCAGGAATTTGGAGAACACAATTTAGCCCTACAGCAAACACAAGACGGCTTGCCCACGGTTTACGTCGCTGAAGAACAGGTTGAAAATGTGTTGCATTTTCTAAAAAACAAGGTCTCTAAGCCGTACAAAATGCTCTATGATTTAACGGCTATTGACGAACGTAACCGGCAGCACAGAGATGGTTTACCAAAAGGCGATTTCACGCTGGTTTACCATCTTTTGTCTTTTGACCGCAATTCTGATGTGCGTATCAAAGTCGCTTTGCAGGGCGAATATCCTACCATAAAAAGTGTCACCAAAATCTGGTCTAATGCAAACTGGTACGAACGCGAAGTTTACGACATGTTTGGCATCAGGTTTGAAGGCCACCCCAATTTAAGAAGAATTTTGATGCCCGAAACCTGGCAGGGGCATCCCTTGCGTAAAGAACACCCGGCCAGAGCCACCGAAATGGGCCCCTTTCAGATGCCGGACGATAAACTGGACAGAGAACAGGAAGCGTTGCAGTTTAAACCGGAAGAGTGGGGCTTGCAGCGATCGTCTGAGGACACCGATTTTATGTTTCTTAATCTGGGGCCGCAGCATCCTGGAACACATGGCATTCTGCGATTGATTTTACAGCTGGACGGTGAAGAACTGGTGGATGTGGTGCCTGATATTGGTTTCCATCACCGGGCTCAGGAAAAAATGGCCGAACGCCAGACCTGGCACACTTATCTGCCCTACACAGATCGTATTGACTATCTGGGTGGCGTAATGAACAATCTGGCCTATGTGTTGGCTGTTGAAACATTGGCTGGTATTGAAGTCCCTGATCGGGCCAAGGTGATTCGCATCATGCTCAGTGAGTTTTTCCGAATCGCCAGCCATTTGGTCTGGTACGGAACGTTTGCCCAGGATGTGGGTCAGATGTCGCCCGTCTTTTACATGTTCAATGATCGTGAACGGATTTTTGACATCATCATGGCCATTACTGGTGATCGCATGCATCCCAACTGGTTCCGAATCGGCGGTGTGGCACAGGATTTGCCAAAAGGCTGGGATAAGCTGGTTAAGGATTTTATTGATTATTTCCCCAAACAGTTAAAGACCTACGATAAGCTGGTCATGAAAAATAAAATTATTAAAGCCCGTACGGTAGGCATTGGCGCTTATACAACCGAAGAAGCCATCGAATGGGGCGTAACCGGACCCGGTTTGCGTGCCACCGGATTGGAGTGGGATTTTCGTAAAAAACGTCCTTATGGCGGCTATGATCAGTTTGAATTCGATGTCCCGACAGGAGAAAATGGCGATAGCTACGATCGGGCGCTGGTGCGCATCGAAGAGATGCGGCAAAGCTTACGTATTATTGAACAGTGTTTAAAGAACATGCCTGAAGGGCATTACAAATCAGATCATCCTTTGACCACGCCGCCGCGTAAAGAACGCACCATGCATGACATCGAAACCCTGATTAATCATTTTTTAAATGTCTCCTGGGGGCCGGTAATTCCGGCTGGTGAGGCCTTTCACGGTATTGAAGCGACCAAGGGGAACAACGGCTTTTACCTGATCAGCGATGGTGGAACCAATCCTTACCGCCTGCGCGTCCGTACACCATCTTTCCCCCATATCCAGATGGTACCTTACATTAGCCGGGGCCATACCATTGCCGACTTATTGGCTATCTTAGCCAGTATCGATTATGTTTTAGCTGATGTTGACAGGTAAATCAAATAAATGGAACGCACTATGTTGACAGATAAAGAAATTGCCGAAATTGAAGAACACATAAAGCACTATCCGCGCAAACAGGCTGCTGTTATTGAGGCTTTAAAGGTGGTACAGGCGCACAGGGGCTATGTTTCGGATGAAAGCGTAAAAGACATTGCTGATTTTCTGGAAATGACGCCCGATGAAGTGGATAGTGTAGCAACTTTTTACAACTTGATTTTTCGCAAGCCCGTGGGCAAACATGTTATTTTGTTGTGTGACAGCGTGAGCTGCTGGATTATGGGCTACGAAAATGTCCGCGATCATTTAAAGAAAAAATTGAACATTGATCTCGGGCAAACCACACAGGATGGAGAGTTTACATTGCTGACCATTCCCTGTCTGGGAGCCTGTGATCGTGCCCCGGCCATGATGGTTGACAACGATTTGCACGGCAATTTAACTGCAGAAAAAATTGATGAAATCCTTGAAAAATACAAATAAGAATAGATGAGCTTATGGAAAGACCATTAACAGAACGTATTCGACCCGGAGAAACTAACTGGCTGGCTGATTATCAGAAAGCAGGCGGTTACGAAGGCCTGAAGGCAGCCTTAAAGATGACGCCCAGAGAGGTGCAGGAAGTGGTTAAGCAGTCTAATCTGAGAGGGCGTGGCGGCGCGGGTTTTCCAACCGGTTTAAAATGGAGTTTTGTGCCGCTGGGCGATGATGCGCCGCGACCCAAATATTTAATAGCCAACGGCGACGAAATGGAGCCCGGAACCTTTAAAGACCGTTTGCTTCTGGAAGGCGATCCGCATCAGTTGATTGAAGGCATGATCATCAGTGCCTATGCCATTCAGGCCGAAGTTGGCTACATCTTTTTGCGTTGGGCTTACAAAAAGGCAGAACATGTGATTAATAAAGCTCTGGCCGAAGCTTACCAGGCCGGCTTGTTAGGTAAAAATATTCTGGGAAGCGGTTTCAATTTTGATCTCTATTTGCACACCAGTGCCGGACGTTACATTTGCGGTGAAGAAACGGCGCTGATCAATTCGCTGGAAGGCAAAAGAGCCAATCCACGCGCCAAACCGCCATTTCCGCAAACCAGTGGTTTATTCGGTAAGCCAAGCATTGTAAATAACATCGAAACCCTGTGCAATGTGCCGCATATTTTACACCACGGGCCGGACTGGTACCACAGCATTAGCCACAGTGTTGACGGTGGAACAAAAATATTTGGCGTCAGCGGAAAGGTGAAAAATCCAGGTTTGTGGGAATTGCCTTTGGGTGTAACCCTGCGCGAAGTGCTGGAAGAAAAAGCCGGCGGCATGCGCGAGGGATTGAAGTTTAAAGGTTTGCTGCCTGGCGGCGCCTCAACGGACTTTTTAACAGAACAGCATCTGGACATTAAACTCGATTACAAAGGCGTGGAACAGGCCGGCAGCCGCCTGGGTACCGGCACCATGATTGTGCTGGACGACCAGACCTGTGTAGTTGGCATGGTGCACAATCTGGAACAGTTTTTCGCTCAGGAATCCTGCGGCTGGTGTACGCCTTGCCGCGATGGTTTGCCATGGACGCGGAACATTCTGTGGACAATTGAAAATGGCCAGGGAAAAATGGAAGACCTTGAAATTCTGGAAGGAATGACCAAAACCCTGGCACCCGGAAACACGTTTTGTGCCCTGGCACCCGGCGCCATGGAACCGCTGCAAAGCGCACTGAAATATTTCCGAGAAGATTTTGAGCGTCATATTAAAGAAAAACGCTGCCCCTGGAGGTCTTGAGAATGGTTACAATTAATATAGATGGCAAAAATTACCAGGTTGAACCGAAAAACAATCTTTTACAAACCGTTTTATCTTTAGGATTAGATTTGCCTTACTTTTGCTGGCACCCGGCCATGGGATCGGTTGGTTCCTGCCGGCAATGCGCGGTTAAAAAATATGCCGATGAAAACGATCAGAAAGGCCGGATTGTAATGGCCTGCATGGAACCGGTGGTCGATGGCATGCGCATTTCACTGAACGACCCGGAAGTGAAGAAATTCCGTGAAAACATCATAGAATTGCTGATGACCAACCACCCGCATGATTGTCCTGTGTGTGATGAGGGCGGTGAGTGCCACCTGCAGGACATGACCCTGATGTCTGGCCACAATTACCGCCGCTTTGAATTTAATAAACGCACCCACAATAACCAGTACCTCGGGCCATTCATTAATCATGAAATGAACCGTTGTATTGCCTGTTACCGTTGCGTACGTTTTTATCGTGAGTACGCCGGCGGACGCGATTTTAACGTTTTTGCTTCGCGTAACCGCGTCTTCTTTGGCCGCTACGAAGACGGTGTGCTGGAAAGCGAATTCAGCGGCAACCTGGTTGAAATTTGTCCTACCGGTGTGTTTACCGATAAAACCTACAAAAAACATTACACGCGCAAATGGGATTTGACCACGGCGCCCAGTATTTGTCACAATTGCAGTCTGGGCTGCAACATCATTGCCGGTGAACGCTACGGCGCCATCAGACGCATTGCCAGCCGCTACAATGGCAAGGTGAACGGTTATTTTATTTGCGATCGCGGACGCTTTGGTTACGAATATGTTAACAGCGACCAACGCATAAAAGAACCTTTGCGCAGGGGGCAAGCATCGGGTCAGTTGGAACCGGTTGATGTGTCAACCGCTTTTGAATTCGTAAAAAATATTGTCAGCAAAAAAGGAAAAATTTTAGGCATTGGTTCGCCAAAAGCTTCGGTTGAATCAAACTTCGCTTTACAAAAATTTGTGGGCAAAGAAAATTTCTTTGCCGGTGTTTCCGGGCCTGAGCATCGTTTAACTTTAAAAGCGATGGACATCATGCAGAACGGGCCGTCCAATGTTCCTTCGTTAAAGGAAACAGAGAAAGCGGATGTGGTGCTGGTGCTTGGCGAAGACGTAACAAATACGGCGCCGATGCTGGCTTTAAGCCTGCGTCAGGCCTCGCGTGTTAAACCGATGGAATTGCCTATAAAAATGAACATTCCGACCTGGCACGAACTGGCGGCCATGGAACTCATTCAGGATGAACGCGGGCCGTTCTTTGTCTTAACTCCGTCCGAAACTAAATTGGACGACGTTGCCACGGCCACCTACCGTAATGCGCCCGACAATATCGCCCGGATGGGCTTTGCCATTGCCCATGAAATTGACCACAATGCGCCCGCCGTTGAAGATTTAACCGAAGAAGAGAAAAAACTGGCCAAACAAATTGCCGATGAACTAGTAGCCGCTAAAAAACCGCTGATCGTCAGCGGAACCTCTCTGCTCAATGAAAAGATCCTGGAAGCTGCGGCCAACATCGGTCGTGCCATCGACAAAAAAGAAAAAATCGCCAACCTGTTTTTTGTTTTGCCGGAAGCCAATAGCTTTGGTCTGGCCATGTTGGAAGACAAAGCTCTGGATCAGGCATTGCAGGCGGCTGAAAACAATAAATACGATGCTGTGGTAATTTTAGAAAACGATTTGTACCGGCGTTTGCCGGCCAGTGAGGCCGACAGGTTGCTAAACAGCGCAGGAAAGGTGGTTGCCCTGCACTACCTGCAAAACCAGACCACCGAAAAGGCCGATCTGGTTATTCCGGTCGGTCCGTTTACTGAAAGTGACGGCACTTTAATCAACAACGAAGGTCGTGCCCAGCGCTTTTTCCAGGTTTTCTACCCGCAGGAAACCATCAAAGAAAGCTGGCGCTGGCTGGCTGGTTTTATGGAAGACAATGGTCTGGTTGGCGAAGATGAGCTGGTCAATCTCGATGACCTGATTAATGCGGTTGTGTCTGACTATCCGGCTATAAGTGCCATTAAAGAAGCCGCGCCGGGCAGTCAGTTCCGTATCAACGGGCAAAAGATTCCGCGGGCTTCGCATCGTTTTTCCGGCCGCACATCTATCAATGCTATGTGCAGGTCAGCGAACCAAAACCACCGGAAGATGCAGATTCTCCCTTGTCCTTTACCATGGAAGGCTACCATGGACCGGTGCCGCCGGCCACCCTGTCGCGTTTCTGGTACCCTGGCTGGAATTCGGTACAGGCTGTTAATAAGTTTCAAATTGAAGTTGGCGGCGGATTGCATGGCGGTGATCCCGGCATACGTGTGTTTAAACCGCGCCTGGAAAATGAATTTGATTATTTTAAAGAAGTGCCGGCCTTGTTCAAAGCACAAAAAGACAACTGGCTGGCCATTCCGATCCATCTGTTTTACGGCAGCGACGAACTCAGCCGTTTTACGCCCGGCGTTGAAGAATTGATTCCCAAACCTTTCGTGCTGCTGAATGAAAATTCTGCCAAAGGCTTAAAGGGCGAAAAAGTAAAGGTTGAAATTAACGGTCAAACGCTGGAACTGGAAATTAAGCAAACTGCCCATTTCCCCGAAGGCGTTGTGGGCATTCCGGTGGGGATGGCTGAACTCGGCTATTTAGAATTACCAACAATGGCAAAAATTACAGGATGACAATATGAATGAGACGCTATTTTATCTAATTTTGATTGTTGGCGTTTTGGTAGTAATGCTTTCGATTGCGGCCCTGCTAATCTGGTACGAACGACGCATGCTGGCTTTGTGGCAGGACCGTTACGGCCCCAACCGCGTGGGTCCCTTTGGCCTGGTACAGGTGCTGGCCGACATGGTAAAAATCTTTTTTAAGGAAGATTGGATTGCGCCGTTTTCCGATAAGTGGGTCTTCATTATCGCGCCCACGTTTGTGGTCATTGCCGTATTAATGGGCTTTGCCGTAGTGCCATTTGCACCGGGGCTGGTGGTGGCGGACTTAAACATCGGTTTGCTCTTTTTTCTGGCCATGTCCTCGCTTGGCGCTTACAGTATTTTTCTGGGAGGCCTGTCCTCCAACAACAAATATTCATTAATTGGCGCCTTGCGCGGTGCGGCTCAGGTTATTTCTTACGAAGTCTTCATGGGCCTGTCTTTAATGGGTGTTGTTATCATGAGTGAATCGTTTAGTCTGGTAAAAATTGTGGAAGCGCAAAAGACGATCTGGTTTGTCATTCCGCAGTTCATCGGTTTTGTCATTTTTGTGATTGCCGGCTTTGCCGAATCACACCGCGCGCCGTTCGATTTACCGGAAGCAGAAAGCGAACTGATTGCCGGTTTCCACTCTGAATATTCGGGCATGAAATTTGGCATGTTTTTCGTCGGGGAATATCTGGGCATTACCTTGATTTCGGCCATGATTGCCACGCTGTTTTTCGGCGGCTGGCTGGGCCCATCCTTTTTGCCGCCGGTTGTCTGGTTCTTCTTAAAAACCGGGGTCTTTATTACCTTTTTCGTATTGGTGCGGGCCGCTTTACCGCGTCCACGATATGACCAGCTGATGGCGCTGGGCTGGAAGGTGTTATTGCCCCTTTCCCTGTTGAATGTACTGGTAACCGGGGCGCTTAAATTGTACTTTGCGGGCTAAAAAAGTGTAAGAGTTTAAGAGTTCAGAGCGCCACTTCAAAATTCTAACTCTTACACTCTTGACTAAAAACAATATTCTGGGAGAATAGATGTTTAGCATTTTACGAAGCATTTGGCTGACCTTTCTTCATACGTTTCATAAACGGTTTACGGTTCAATATCCGGAAAAGAAACCGCAATTGCCGGCACGTTACCGCGGAAGGATTGTTCTTACGCGTGACCCGGACGGTCAGGAACGTTGTGTTGCCTGCAATTTATGCGCGGCTGCCTGTCCGACGGATTGCATTTCTTTACAGGCTGCAGAAGATGAAAGCGGGCGTCGCTATCCTGAATTTTTTCGTATCAATTTTTCGCGCTGCATTTTTTGCGGTTATTGCGAAGACGCCTGCCCGACTTATGCCATTCAGTTAACGCCAGATTTCGAATTGGCTGAATATGATCGTCAAAATCTGGTTTACGAAAAAGAACACCTGTTGATTGACGGACCGGGCAAATATCACGATTACAGTTTTTATAAAGTGGCTGGTTATGCGATTGGTGGTAAAGGCAAAGGCGAAGCCGAACACGAAGACCCACCAATTGATATTCATGATTTAAAACCTTAATGCTGATGTTAAAGTTGAGAGTAAAGGGTCATTACCAATGACAATTTTATTTTACATTGCGGCTCTGATTGCCATTGTGGCTTCCATTATGGTGGTTACGCGGACAAATATTATTCATGCTTTGCTTTACATGGTGATTTCTTTGCTGGCCACGGCAGTAATGTTCTTTTTGATCGGTGCGCCGTTTATTGCGGCCATGGAAATTATCATTTACGCCGGCGCAATTATGGTGCTGTTCGTCTTTGTGGTCATGATGCTTAATTTAGGAAAACAGGCCGTTGAACAGGAAAAACGTTGGCTTTCGACGGAAGGCTGGTACTTTCCATCTTTACTCAGTTTAATTCTTTTGTTAGAAATCGGTTATCTCATTGTGTCGGGTCAGACGGCTCCGTTTAATGGCAGGCAAATTCCGCCGGCTGAGGTGGGCAAAGAACTCTATTCTACCTATTTGATTGGCGTAGAACTGGCGGCCATTCTGTTAATGGCCGGAATTATTGGTGCTTACCATCTGGCACGCCGCAAAAAATACGTGGTGCATCGCTTTTTAAAAACCGAAGGAGCCGAACAATGATAGCTATTTCTTTAAATACAGGTTTGATAATCGCCAGCATCATGTTCTTTACGGGATTGATCGGGGTGATGATTCGGAAAAACATCATGTTTATGTTAATTTCAATTGAAATCATGTTGAACGCGGCCGGGCTGGCTTTTGTCTTTGCTGGAGCGCAACATGGACAGGCCGATGGGCAAATAATGTTTCTGTTTATTTTGACTACCGCCGCGGCCGAAGTTGCCGTCGGGCTTGCTTTGATCATCCAGTTCTATCAAAATTTAAAACGCTCAATTCCGATGCTGCCAATAATATGAGGGGCTGATATGTACGATTTATTATGGCTTGTACCAACCTTTCCCTTTCTGGGATTTTTAATATTAGCGATTTTTGGCAAAAAGATAGGAAAAAAACTTTCGGCCGTTGTTGGCGTGGGCTCGATTGGTTTGTCGGCTTTAATTACTATTTTGATTGGCATTCAGTTCTTGACCAATCCGCCTGAAGGACATGCTTTTGTTCAAACGCTTTGGACCTGGATTGCAGCCGATGATTTTAAAGTAAACATCGCCTTTCATCTCGATGCGCTGTCCATGGTCTTTGCTTTTGTGGTTACTTTCGTTGGCTTCTGGATTCACCTTTACTCCACCGAATACATGGCCGATGACGAAGGTTTCAGTCGTTTTTTTGCCTACATGAACCTGTTCGTCGGCGCCATGCTGATGCTGGTCATGGGCGACAACCTGTTACTGCTTTACCTGGGTTGGGAAGGTGTTGGTTTGTGCAGCTATCTGTTAATCGGTTTCTGGTACCGTGATCCGGCCAATGGTTACGCAGCCCGCAAGGCTTTTATTGTAACGCGTGTTGGTGATGCCGCCATGGCTGTCGGATTGTTCATGCTATTTTACAGTTTTAAGTCTTTAAATATTCAGGAAATTTTAAGCGTGGCGCCGCACGTTTGGTCGCCGGGAAATAAATTAGCCGTGGCTTCCACATTGCTGCTTTTAGGTGGTGCGGTTGGTAAGTCGGCACAGTTACCACTGCAGGTCTGGTTGCCGGATGCCATGGCTGGTCCCACACCGACCAGCGCCCTGATTCATGCTGCAACCATGGTGACCGCCGGTGTGTATTTGATTGCTCGCATGAACGGCATTTATCTGCTGGCCCCGCTTTCAATGACGGCTGTGGCCATTGTAGGTGCGGCTACCTTGCTAGTTGCAGGTTTTGCCGGAATGGCGCAAACCGATATCAAGCGTGTGCTGGCTTATTCGACGGTAAGTCAGATCGGTTACATGTTTCTGGCGCTGGGTGTGGGCGCCTGGAGTGCCGGTGTGTTCCATTTCATGATTCACGCCTTTTTTAAAGCATTGCTCTTTTTGGCCGCCGGAGCCATCATTCTGGCACAACATCACGAACAGAACATGTTCAAAATGGGCGGTCTGGCCAAAGCCCTGCCGGTTACCTTCTGGACTTTTCTGATTGGTTCCGCTTCATTGGCCGCTTTGCCCTTGATTACAGCCGGTTTTTACAGTAAAGATGCCATCATCTGGTACGCCTGGTCTGGCCCTAACGGTAGTATTTACTTATGGATGGCGGCGGTGTTTGGCGCCATGGTAACGGCTTTTTACACTTTTCGTATGGTGTTTGTAACGTTTTTTGGCGAACAGAAAATGGAAATTTCGCATTATCCAACCTGGAGGGTACACATTCCGTTAATTGCGCTGGCCTTTTTTGCATTATTTGGCGGATTTATCGAATTGCCTGGTACACTGGGGCATTTGACTCTGTTTAGCGATTTCATGAAATCAGCTCTACCTGTGGTTGAAGGCGGCCATCACGAAGTTTCGCTGGAAATTTTCTCTCAGGTTTTGACGGCTGTTTTAGCCTTAGTTTCCATTTTTGTGGCTTACTACCTGTACCTGAAAAATATGCAAATCGTTACCAACTTTACCAGCACGAAATTCGGTCACGGTCTGCAGCAATTTTTGCTTTCCGGTTTGGGCTTTGACTGGTTGTACGAACGCCTGTTCATTCGTCCTTACGTCTGGCTTTCGCGCACAAACAAACGTGATTTTATTGACTTTTTTTACGTTTTCCTGCCCTGGCTGGCACGACAATTTCATTACCTGTTTAAATACACACAAACTGGAAAAGTTCGTCGTTACGTTGTTGGCATTGTGTTTGGTGTTCTGGTATCAATAACAATTGTGGTGATTCTATGACTTTAACATTTTTATTTGCATGGTTAATTTTAGGCGGACTCCTGGCCTGGCTGGCGGGCCGTTGGAACAAGGAAGCGCCACGCTGGATTTCACTGGGCTTCATGATTGTCCATTTGATTGTCAGCGTGCGCCTGTGGATTTCATTTTTAACAAATAAAGGCCTGACTCTGGCTCAGGGCGAATGGTTTTTAATGGAGAAATCGCCCTGGATTCCACAATGGGGCATTCAGTACTTTCTGGCAGTTGACGGGCTAAGTATTTTATTGATTGTGCTGACCAGCTTTTTGGGCCTGTTGGCCGTGGCCTGTTCCTGGAAAGGCATTCAGGAAAGAGTCGGCTTTTTCTTTTTTAATTTGTTGTGGATTCTGGCCGGCATTAGCGGTGTGTTCATGGCTCTGGATTTGTTCCTGTTTTATTTCTTCTGGGAAATCATGCTAATTCCGCTTTACTTTTTGATTGGTATTTGGGGCCACAGCAACCGCATTTACGCCACCATCAAGTTTTTCATTTTTACACAGGCCAGCGGACTTTTTATGTTGATTTCGATTTTGGCCCTGTATTTCATTCACGGTTCGCAGACCGGCCATTACACCTTTGATTACGTTGAACTTTTAGGCACACAGGTTTCGCCAAAGATCGCCTTTTGGCTGATGCTGGGATTCTTTCTCGGCTTTGGTGTTAAGTTGCCGGCTGTGCCGGTGCACACCTGGTTGCCGGATGCTCATACCGAAGCGCCGACGGCTGGTAGTGTGGTGCTGGCTGGCCTGGTATTGAAAGCCGGGGCCTATGGTTTCATCCGCTTTTTGATGCCTCTTTTTCCGCAGGCCGGTAAAGAATTTGCAATGGTGGCCATGATTCTGGGCATTATTGGCATCATTTACGCGGCCATGGTCGCCTTTGCCCAGAACGACTTAAAACGATTGGTAGCTTACACCAGTGTGAGTCACATGGGCTTTGTATTGCTGGGTGTTTTTGCCTGGAACCAGTTGGCCTTACAGGGTGCGGTCATGATTATTCTGTCGCATGGTTTAAGTACCGGCGCTCTGTTTATTCTCGTTGGTGATATTTACGACCGCCTGCATACACGGGACATGGACAAATTGGGCGGTTTGTGGTCAGTAACGCCACGCCTTGGCGGTTTTGGTATGGTCTTCGCCTTGGCCTCGCTTGGTTTGCCCGGGCTGGCAAATTTTGTCGGTGAGTTTTTAGTGCTGTTAGGCGTTTACCAGGTCAGTGTACCGATTGCAGCTCTGGCTACACTTGGTTTTATTGCGTCCACCATTTATTCACTGTGGATGATTCAAAAAACATTTTTTGGCAAAAATGTGAACGAATGGAAAATGCCGGATGCCACACCGCGCGAAATTTCCATTTACGCCGCTCTGGTCGTTGCCTTGTTGTGGTTGGGATTGTTCCCCAATACGGTTTTAAGAACCTCGCGTCAGGCTCTTAAAAATCTGCAACAAATTACCAGTCAGTATTTTCAGGGGTCTAAAGAAGCGACAACAAATCCGTCGGTTGAAGAATTAAATAAGAGTCGTTCGAATTACGGAGGTCTGGAATGACCGGACACGATTTTTTGAAATTGATGCCAATTATTATTTTGGCTGCTACGCCTCTCATTATCATGTTAGCCATTGCCATAAAACGCAATCATCTGATTACAGCCGTGCTCTCGGTTGTGGGCTTGTTTGCAGCTTTGTTTGCCATTCCCGGGGCTAAGTATACCAACGGCGACCAGGTTAGCAATTTATTTATCATAGACCAATACGCACTGTTCTATTTTGCTTTGATGTTTCTGGCAACGATTGTCATTATTGTGCCTTCTTTCCAATATTTGGAATTGCGCTTTAAAGGCAATCGTGAAGAATATTATTTGTTGCTGCTGACTGCTACATTTGGTTCTGTAGGACTGGCTGCCAGCAATCACTTTATCAGCTTTTTTCTCAGTCTGGAAATATTAAGTGTTTCGTTGTACGCTCTGGTTGCCTATTTGCGTCACCAGAACGATGGTATTGAAGCCGGTTTGAAATATCTGATTCTTGCGGCAGTGTCTTCTGCCTTTTTGCTGTTTGGTATGTCTTTGGTTTATTCCCAGGTCGGTTCCATGCAATTTAAGGATGTAATTAACTTTTTGTCTCAAAACGGTAATTACAATTTCATTTCCATTGCTGGCGTGGCTTTGATGGTCGTCGGCTTTGGTTTTAAGTTAGCTGTGGTGCCTTTTCACATGTGGTCGCCAGATGTGTACCAGGGGGCGCCGGCACCGGTTTCCGCTTTTATTGCTTCTGTCTCCAAAGGTGGAATTTTAGCGCTGTTGTTTCGCTTTTTTGCTGAATTTAACATTGTACAATCCAGACCGCTGTTTACGATTTTTGCTTTGATTGCAGTATTTTCCATGTTTGTGGGTAACTTTCTGGCCCTGTTGCAAAGCAATGTGAAACGCTTGCTGGCCTACTCTTCCATTGCTCATTTTGGTTACATTTTAGTGGCTTTTATTGCCGGCAATGCGCAACAGCAATTTAAAGGCGTTGAAGCAGCCACCTTTTACATCGTTTCTTATTTTATTACGATCATTGGTGCCTTTATGATTATTGGTTTGATTTCCAATGAAGAACGGGAAGGCATGGAAATGTCTGATTATCGAGGCCTGTACTGGCGCCATCCCTGGTTGTCAGTCGCTCTTTCGGCCATGATGTTTTCGCTGGCCGGCATTCCGCTAACTTCCGGTTTTATTGCCAAGTATTATATTTTAGCGTCCGGTATTTCCACTAAACTGTGGACGTTAATCATCATACTGATTATTAACAGCGCTTTGGGTGTTTACTACTATCTGCGCGTAACGGTTGAAATGTTCAGCAATGTGGATGCAGAGCAAAAAGCAACATTGATTAGTCCCAATGTGGGCATTTTAAGCGGAATTTTATTAGCGGTCTTAACCATTGCTCTGGTTTGGCTGGGCGTTTATCCGACAGGTTTAATCGGCAGCATCCAGGCCGCCATGTTTTAATTGCTAACCCCGAAGTACACGAAAAAATTGTGAATTTATTGCACGCTGCTAAGGCAAAATTTCGCTGAACTTTGGGGCTGAATGCCATTCAACTAACAATACGATGGGAAGGTAAAATTTTATTTCAAGTCAAAAAAATATTGGCCACTGATTTACACAGATTTACACTGATTAATTGAAACCTTTGAAAGAATCGGGGATTCTCCAAACCTGTCATTTCGCACTTGATGCGGATTCTAATATTTACAATAACTTAGAGATTCCCGCCTGCGCGGGAATGACATTCTTAATGATTTTTTTCAAAGGTTTTTAAAAATTTAACTATTTCGTCTGTTCTGCCGCCTGCAACGTTTTTAAGTCTTCCATCACTTCCTGATGGTGTGTTTTTACTTTTACTTTGGAGTAAACTTTGGCAATTTTACCATTTGGATCAATTAAAAAAGTAGAACGGTTAATGCCCATGTATTTGCGGCCGTACATGCTCTTTTCGCCCCACACGCCGTAGGTTTCGCAGACATTGTTTTCAGCATCACTCAATAAGAGGAACTGCAAATTGTATTTTTCAGCGAATTTTTTATGGCGTTCTACAGAATCTTTACTAACTCCAAGAACAACAGCCTTAAGATTTTTAAAATCCGGTAATGCTTCCTGGAAATTACAGGCTTCGGTGGTACAACCGGGTGTCATGTCTTTGGGGTAAAAATAGAGCACAACCCATTGACCCTTAAAATCAGAAAGTTTAACTTTTTCACCATTTTGATCGGGCAATTCGAAACCCGGAGCCTGTTGACCGGCTGCTAACATTTTTAATCCTCCTGTTTTAGTTTTTTCCACAATTTTTTTGCCAGAGAATTATCAGGATTTCTTTGCAATAACATTTTTAACTGATCCTTTGCCGCTGTCTTTTTCCCCAGTTTAAGAAAAGCAACAGCCCGCAGGTAATACAAGGCATTTTGCTGCCTGGGGTTTAGTTGTTCGAACAACGCCCGTTCGCCAACAATTTGATTAATAACGTTAATGGCCTGCTTAACATTCCCTGAGACAAGTAAAAGTCTGGCTAATTTAGCCAAAACAAAAGCTGCACGCGGGTGAAAGTG
>JAGHBR010000295.1 GCA_021160885.1 Caldisericaceae bacterium | reverse complement strand
GTCACTAAATTTAAATGTAACTTATTGGCAAAAGATTGAATCTAATTTCATTTGAAAACTTGTTAAAAAGTTAAACAATAAAGGAGGAACCTGTAAATGGCAGCTAAAATCATCGAATTCGATATTGATGCGCTGAACAAGATTAAAGACGGTATTGACATCTTAGCCAAAACCGTTAAAATAACCTTAGGCCCACGTGGTCGTAATGTTGTAATTGACAAAAAGTTTGGCGCTCCCACCGTTACCAAAGACGGTGTTACGGTTGCTAAAGAAATTGAACTGGAAGATCCGTTCGAAAACATGGGCGCCCAGATGGTTAAAGAAGTAGCTTCCAAAACCAGTGACGTAGCCGGTGACGGAACCACGACTGCTACCGTATTGGCTCAGGCGATTTTCACTCAAGGATTGAAAAACGTTGTTGCTGGCGCTAACCCCACTGCCTTAAAACGCGGTATCGATAAAGCCATCGAAAAAGTTGTCGGTTACTTAAAAGAAATGTCCAAAGAAGTTGAAGGCAAAACCGAAATTGCTCAGGTTGGCGCTATTTCTGCAAACAACGACGAATCCATCGGTAAACTGATTGCTGACGCCATGGAAAAAGTTGGTAAAGACGGCGTTATCACCGTTGAAGAAGCCAAATCCATTGAAACTACCCTGGAAGTGGTTGAAGGTATGCAGTTCGATCGCGGTTACGTTTCCCCTTATTTCGTAACCGATTCCGAAACCATGGAAGCTATTCTGGAAGATGCATTCATTCTGATTCATGACAAAAAAATCAGCGCCATGAAAGACCTACTGCCTGTTTTAGAAAAAGTTGCTCAAACCGGCAAACCATTATTGATCATTGCAGAAGACATTGAAGGCGAAGCACTGGCTACCCTGGTGGTGAACAAATTACGTGGAACTTTGAAAGTTTGTGCTGTAAAAGCTCCAGGTTTTGGCGACCGTCGTAAAGCCATGTTAGAAGACATCGCTATTTTGACCGGTGGTCGTGTAATCAGTGAAGAAGCAGGCTGGAAATTAGAAAATGCATCTTTGGATGATTTAGGACGCGCTAAACGCATCACGATTGACAAAGACAATACCACCATCGTTGAAGGCGCTGGTTCTACTGAAGATATCAAAGGCCGTGTAAATCAGATCAAAGCTCAGATTGAAACCACCACCAGTGATTATGATCGTGAAAAATTACAGGAACGTTTGGCTAAATTAGCTGGTGGTGTGGCTGTATTGAAAATCGGTGCTGCTACCGAAGTTGAAATGAAAGAAAAGAAAGCCCGTGTTGAAGATGCTTTGCATGCTACCCGTGCTGCTGTAGAAGAAGGCATTGTTCCTGGTGGCGGTGTTGCTCTGTTACGCGCCGTTAAAGCCCTTGATGATTTGAAATTAGAAGGCGATCAGCAGATTGGTGTTGACATTGTGCGTCGTGCTCTGGAAGAGCCCATTCGTCAGATCGCCGAAAATGCAGGTTGCGAAGGTTCTGTTGTGGTTAACAGGGTTAAAGAAAGCGATGGCGCTTTTGGCTTTAACGCCCAATCCGAAAAATTTGAAGACCTGCTGAAAGTCGGTGTCATCGATCCTACCAAGGTGACGCGCAGCGCTCTGGAAAACGCTTCTTCTGTTGCCGGCTTGTTGCTGATGACCCAGGCTATGATTACCGAAAAACCGGAACCTGAAAAACCGATGACTCCGGCAGCACCAGGTGGCATGGGCGGCATGTACTAAAAAAC
Source organism: Caldisericaceae bacterium (assembly GCA_021160885.1). Lineage (GTDB taxonomy): Bacteria > Calditrichota > Calditrichia > Calditrichales > Calditrichaceae > Caldithrix. The sequence continues at coordinate 10,183 of JAGHBR010000295.1, read as the reverse complement.
GAAATCGATCAAAGATAAAAAAGGCGGAATTAATTCCGCCTTTTTTTTTTTTACATTTGAAGACTTGATTTAAAAAATAGTGAGCCTTTGTCCGGGAAATTTTTAGAACGTAAGGAGAATAGTTTGAAGTGTTGCTTTGAAGTGTTTAAAAACCCATCCCTCTAACTCCCTTCCCTTTGCTAAAGGGAAAGGAGAACCGTAACTTTGATTTTCGGGAATTGGCTTTAGACTTGGAACATATTCCCTTCCCGGGTGGCAAGGAAGGGTGGCCAAACAGCAAGTAAAAAAATTTTAACTTCATTATCCAGTCACCCGTTACTCGTCACTTGTCACTTGTTACTCGTTACTTAAAAAAATCAGTGGCTACTAACTTTAACTTATTTTTCCGGAGCGATAGGCCTGCCCTGCAAATCTACAAAACGCAAACAGGAGCCCCAGCCGCCAGATAAATTAACAACCTTCATCAAAATGATATTCTTCCCTTTTTGTAAAGTTACCGGCACTTTGTCCTGCCCTGGTACCACACCACGGGCTTTTGCAAAGGTATGTACCAACTTACCGTTTAACCACACTTTCACGTAATCGTCGCTGCCCACTTCCATCACCGCTTGTTGTTCTTGCGGTGAGTAGATTTCACTTTTCAAATAAACCACTTTATTGTTGCCCCCAAATAACTGAGCTAAATTGACGTGCCAGTAATTTTTAGGATCGCCATTGTCTGTTAGAACTTTCCAGTCCACTTTGGCTGCCGTTTCCGGCGGAAAGGCCCTGTCCAGCGGTTCTTCTCCGGCCCCGGAATATGGTCCGGCCAGTTGCCAGTCGGTTATAAAACCAGCCCACTGATACAGATTCTCCAACGTTTTGTTCAATTGATTCTTTAACGGTCCATCCGGCATTTCAGCCTTAATCTTTTCCAAAACAGGCAGCGCCTGGTGACTCACGGATAAAGGTAATTTTTCGGCTATTTTAATTAAAGCCACTTGAGCTTCGCTTTTGAGCGATTGGTCTTTTAAAAAGGAACCACAAATTTCAAAGGCCGGCCAGGAACCTACTTCACTTAAAGCCGAAAGCAGATTGCGTTTTTCCGTCAGGGATTGGGCATGATGCAAACCAAATTTGAGATAATTCAATTTTTGTTCCGGCGATAAATTCTGCAAAGCTGCCACTAATTTTAAATAACTGCGTAAGGCCAAAGCTTTTAAACGAGGTGAATCGTTTTGCTTTAGCCAATTTTGTAACAGAAGTAACGGACCTTCATCGGGCCAGTCAGCCAGGCCGCTTAGCACGGTGGCTTTCATGTCTTCCGACTCCGTTTGCAACGCTATCTTTAAAACCGGCAAAACAGCTTCCAGCCCACTTTTAGCCAATGTTTCAAGATAGACTTCGCGCACAGGCGCGGTGGTTAACTTTTCGTTTTGAGCGATTAAAATTTCAGCGTACGATGCCGGATTTGCCGCCTTGCGCAGCACAGCTAAAAGCGTTCGGCTCAGTTGTTTCGCTTCTTTTGCGCGTAACTGATTGCTAAAGCGAGCTGCCAACGATGGTAAGATTGCAGGTTGGCCAACCTGTTGCAATGCTTTAAGAGCAGTCAGCCTCACTTTTGCCTGCGGATCATTTAAATAAGTCAACAGACTTTCATTGGCTGAAACGATGTTTCGCTGGCCAATCGCTCGGATTAATTCAATTTTAACTTCTGCCGAACTTTCAGGCAACAAGCGAACGATCTCTGCATCAATTTCCTTTCCAGGTAAGCGGTTTAAGGTCTCCCGAGCTTCTTTTTTCTCAACTCCCTGATGCTCAGCGGCAAAGGCAGCCACAACGGAAACCAGGTCTGCGCCCTGCTGAAAGCGCAACTGTTTTACCGCCTGAAGACGCACTTCTGACGAAGGATGATTTAACAATGACATCAACCAGCTTTTCATTGCAGGGTTGGATTTTGGGCCCAGGGCTACCATTAGCTGAATTTGATTCGCTTGCGAAAGCTGCGCAAAACGTTTAATCAGTGGCGAAAAATCCAGCGTCGCTGGCAGGGCTGCAATGACCTGAATGGCACTTGAAATTTGAGCGCTGTTTTCCGAGCCCACTGCTTCAATGATTTTTTCAAATCCTTTTGTCGGATTTATCTCTACCAGTCCTTTCAAGGCCGCAAATAACCAGTGGCGCTGGCTTTTGGATTTCAAAAGCCACAGGTAAATTTCCTCTGCCCTTGATCGGTTTTCGAGTTCCGCTGCCATGCTTAACAAAACATCAAGCGCCAGAGAACGATGGGCAAATTTTTCGTCTTTTGCCAGTTTAAACAAAGTGTTTGCAACCTTTGTTGAAGGGTAATGCGCCACCGCCTTCAAGGCTGCTTCCTGTAATTGACTGTCTTTTTCTTTTAATTTTTTAAACAAAAACTTTTCTGATGCTTTGTCTTTTCTGTGCCCCAACGCGGCAAGGGCTGCCGATCGGTCTTTTGCAGGAATTTGATCAAACTTTTGGCGCAGTAACTGGTCCACAGCCAGGCCTGGCAGCCGTTCCAGTGTGTAAAGCGCCATGGCCGATGAGCTTTCATCTTCCAGCAATTTAGCCAGGGCGGGTAACGATCGCATCGTACCAAACTGGCTTAATTTTTCACACAGAAATTGTTTGGCGTCCAACGAATAGTTCGGATCCTGCAAGCTGGCCACCACCAGATTTTCGGTTAAATGAGACAAGGTTTTATTCTGCACAATTACGGTCAGTAATTCATTAAACTGTACCATTGGATTGCGGCTCTGGCCATATTTATAAGAAGCCATAGCCTTTAACAACTGTTCAATTTCTTCCTGTTGAACCAGCTGGGCTAAATCCAATGAGCGTGGTGTGGTGTCAACCTTCCAGTCGCCCAGGGCAAACTGAATGCCAGCCAGGTAATGAGCCACAATGGTCGGATTCCAGTAAATGTGTGGATTGTGTCCCAGCGAACAATAAAAGACGCGGCCCTTCTTAAAGGTTCGAATCCAGCTGACCGGCAAGTCCCGGTCGCTCAGCCATACGCCTTTGGCCGCTCTGGTTTTGGCATCGGTAATGTCAAGCCGCAGTAACACACGACAATTTTTGCGCAAATCAAAGGGCCGGATGCGGTAGATTTCATCATTAATATCAAAATCCTGCCCTTGGAACATTTGTGTTAAGGGATGGTCTTTATCTTCAATGGTAATGCGCCAGGTACCATTGGAAGTCCAGGGATGCTGATCAAAAACGCCGCCTAACAGGCGGGCGCCCTGCGGCCAGGTGTAAAAATTGTCCGTTGCCGAATGCAAGCCAATCAGCCCGCCACCGTTCTTTACAAAATCCAGCAATGCCTGACGATATTCAGGATTGGGCAATTCGTTGCCTGTGGGACTATTGAGCAAAATGGCGTCAAACCGGTTTAAGGAATCCGGTACAAAAACCGTCAGGCTGTCATTGAACTCCAGTTCAAACAGGCCGTACTTTTCAGCCATCAATTGCAGCATCTTTTTACCATAGTCAATGCAGGCGTGACGGTAACCTTCGGTACGGGAAAAGACCAGCAGACGATATGTTTTTTTTGCTGTTACGAACAATTTTTCGGGCAGAGCCTGCTTCATTTTGTTTAACTCTTCTTCCGTAGGCTGCGCCCAAATATTACCAAAAAATAAAAAGGTCAGAATGATGGCTAAAAGATATTTTTTCATCGTCCTGTTTCCTCTCTGAAATTTTAAACATTCCATTCATTTTGCGCCGGGCGGACCAGCATTTGGTTAGCCTGCGGGTCATCAACAAAACATTCCCGCCGGGCATCCCAGTCCAAGGGACGATTCAATTCCATGGCCACTGCACCAATCACACATATCGAATTGGAACGCTGGCCGATTTCCGCCGGCGCTACCGGCTGATTTCTGGTTTTAATACAATCGATAAAGTTCTTTTTATGATCATCACTTCGGTAAAGATGAATTTCATTGGGATTAATGGCGTTTTCGAGCAGCGGCTAAATTGATCTTATTCTTTTTCCACAAGAGTAAAGCGCCAATAATAAAATAAAGATTTGCAACAATGCAATAAACATGTCCACCTCTACAAGGTCCATGGGCTGCGCATGGGGCGCCATAGCAGGCGGTTGGCCAGTTCATTATTGACAAAACGTTCACTGGCTATATCCCACTCTAACCGCTGCCCCAACTTAATGGCGATTAATCCCAGATGAGCCGGCATGATGGAATGGTGTGCAACTTCAGCTGAGGTTATCGTTGGCTTACGCAGCTTGACACTGTCCAAAAAATTTTGAATATGGTCGGTGCTCTGGTAAAGGTGGATTTCGCCCGGTCCAATCTTTGACTTGAGAATGTCTGGATCAGAAGCCCACACCCCCTGGCGATTGACATGAATCCAGCCCTTCTCACCAATGAAATGCACACCCATGCCCTTAGGCTGTTGCTGCTGATCGGCAATAATCATGGTAAAGCCTTCATCATATTCGGCTTCAATCCAGTATTGTTCGGCGGTATCGTAAAGTCCGTCTTTAACTTCGGGGAATTTTGCCCTGCCCTGAATAAAACGGGGCGCCGAACGTTCGGTGTTCATAGCCCAGTGGGCAATGTCCACATGATGACCGGCCCAATCAGTCAACTGCCCGCCAGAATAATCACTGACCCAGCGGAAATTCCAGTGGCAGCGCCCGGGACTGTAAGGCTTCCAGGGTGCCGGGCCTAACCAGAAGTCGTAATCAAACCAGGGCGGCGGCTGTTGGGGACGCGTATCGGCATTTTGTCCACCATTACCTGTTGGCAATCCAACGCGCACCGTGTGCACCCTGCCAATACGCCCATTTCGCACCAGTTCGCAGGCTCGTCTGAAATGCTGTTGAGATCTTTGCCAGCTGCCGGTTTGCCAGATGATGCCATGTTTCTGCACCGCCTTCACAATAGCCCGACCTTCGCCAATGGTGTAAGCCAGAGGTTTTTCGGCGTAAATGTCCTTGCCGGCCTGTGCGGCAGCCACAGCAATCAAAGCATGCCAATGATCCGGCGTTGCGGTCATGATGGCGTCAATATCTGGCCGGGCTAACAACTCCCTGAAATCATGGTAAATCTGACAATCGGAATTTCCGTAAGCCTGGTCAACAAGGGCCTTGGCCTGTTCAGCATGCTTCTGATCCACATCGCAGACCGCCAAAACTTTTACTTCTTTTTTAGCCAAAAAACCTTTCAGATTGGAAGTGCCCATCCCCCCAACGCCAATGCAGCCAATGGTGATTGTATTGGAAGGAAGTGTGCTATTGTTTAAACCGATTGCCGAAGCCTTAATGATGTGCGGAAAGGCTACCAGGCCAGCAACGGTTTTTTTGATAAATTCTCGACGTTGCCATTTTTTCATTTTTTTAATCCTGAATGTTTAACTTAATTTACAATGAGCCTCGTATTGGTCGAAGCGTTCTATGCCTGAGTGTTAAGCTGGAAGGGCAAAAAATGTAATCCAGTCCTGTAAAACAGCATCAGGGATTTGACCAATTACTCTCTTTCGAAAGCAGAATCAAAAGCCTGTTTTGCTGGCTCAAAATCCAGCTCTTTAACAAATTGTAAGGCTTCCTGTGCGCCATGTTCACGATCCATGCCGCTGTCTTCCCATTCGACCGAAAGAGGCCCCTGGTAACCGATATGGTTTAAGGCGCGAATGATCTCCTCAAAGTCAACCTCACCACGACCCAGTGAACGAAAATCCCAACCACGTTCCGGATGGCCAAAGTCCAGATGGGAGGCCAGAATACCGCTGCGCCCATCCAGTTGCAGGGCGGCATCTTTCATGTGCACATGGTAAATTCGATCAGAAAATTCACGCAAAAAGAGTACCGGATCAACCATTTGCCAGTACAGATGGCTGGGATCAAAATTGAAACCAAATGTTTTGCGATGATTGATCGCCTGCAATGCTTTTTTAGCAGTGACAAGATCGAAAGCAATCTCAGTGGGATGGACTTCCAGCGCAAAACGAACGCCCATTTCATCAAACACATCCAGGATTGGATTCCACATTCGGGCAAAATAGGCAAATCCTTCATCGATCATCTCCTGCGTTACCGGAGGAAAGGCGTAAAACATGTGCCAGATAGAAGAGCCGGTAAAACCATTAACTACCGGAACACCCAAATTTTTAGCAGCCATGGCCGTCTTTTTCATGGTTTCCACCGCCCATTGCCGTTTCTTTTCCGGATCGCCCTTGCAGTCTGCCGGGGCAAAAGCATCGGAACGGCTGTCGTTGTTGGGGTCACACACCAGTTGACCAGCCAGATGATTACTGATGGCCCAGATTTTAAGATTGTATTTGGCCAGCATTTCCAGCTTTTGTTCACAATAAGCCCTGTCGTTTGCTGCTTTTTCAACATCCAGGTGGTCGCCCCAGCAGGCCAGTTCCAGGCCATCGTAGCCCCACCGGGCCGCTTTTTGAGCCAAAGTCTCCAGCGGTAAATCCGCCCATTGTCCGGTAAATAAAGTGACTGGACGCGCCATTGCATGCCTCCTTTTTTTATTTTTACTGATTCTCCATCTTTTGCCAGACAGCACCTTTTCTTGCGCTTTGTACTACCGTGTCAATAAAAATCATTCCCCGTAAACCGTCGTTCACATCCGGGAAATCTAAGGCCAAAGAATCTGGCTCATTGCCGGTTAGTCGGGCAATCAAGGTGTCGGCAAAATTGTTGTAAATATTGGCAAAGGCCTCAATAAATGCTTCGGGATGTCCCGAAGGCAGTCGCGTGGCCCGGCCGGCTGCCGGACTGTATTGCGCCACGTAGCCATTACCCCGCTTCCAGACCTGCATTGGAGTATCCTGTTCCTTGACGTAGAGATAATTAGGATGTTCCTGGTGCCACTCCAGCCCTTTCTTTTCGCCATAAATCCAGATGGCCAGATTGTTCTCTTCGCCCACGGAAATTTGACTGCAGTGTAAAATGCCTTTGGCGCCGTTATCAAAACGCAGCAGCACATTGCCATCGTCATCCAACAAACGGCCATCCACAAACGCGGTTAAATCTGCACACAACTCCCTGATCTGCAAGCCGGTGATGTACTCAGTCAAATTTTCCGCATGGGTACCGATATCTCCAATGCTGCCGGCCGCCCCGCTCTGGTTGGGATCGGTGCGCCATGATGCCTGAATCTGGCCGGTGCGCTCTAAAGGCGTTGCCAGCCAGCCCTGAGGATATTGAACCACAATTTTGCGAACGGCGCCGAGTTCTCCCTTTTTAACCATATCTCTGGCCAGCTTAACCATGGGGTAACCGGTGTAATTGTGAGTTAAGGCGAACAGCAAATCGCTTTCATTAACAATCTTTTTTAGCTGACGAGCTTCTTCCACTTTAAAGGTCATGGGTTTGTCGCAAACCACATGGAAACCGGCCTGCAAAAAATCGCGGGCAATGGGGAAATGCCAGTTATTGGGGGTTACAATAGACACAAAATCGATGCGTTCTTGCGGGGGGAGCTTCAATTCTTTTTCGATCATTTCCTGGTAGCTGCCGTACACTCTTTGCGGATCAAGAGAATAATTTTGACCTGCTTGCTTCGATTTTTCAGGATCACGACTAAAGGCACCGGCCACCAGTTCAATTTTGCCATCCAGAACGGCCGCTTTGTAATGTACCGCTCCAATGAACGAACCCGGACCGCCACCGACCATCCCCATTTTTAATTTTCGATTGAGCATGGTACCTCCTGACGGTTGTTTGTTTTAGCAAAAAACTTTCCCTGTAAAATAGGCAAAGTATTTATTACAGGCAAATGAAAATAGCGTTTTGGTTGAATAGTTCAATAGTTGAATGGAAATTACAGCTCATTCTTCAACTTTGTTACTCGTCACTTGTTACTTTTACTAATCAGCGCTAATCTGTGTAAATCAGTGGCTAAAATATTTCTGCACATTCTGCGTGTTATGCGTGAAACCATACTTTCTAAATTTGTTAAAGTCCGAAATAATTTTTAAATTGCCGCCGTTAAAACAAACAAAAAATTCGGAGAAAGACAGTGGCAAAAAAAATAGACCCAGCCAATCAGCAGGCTAACACCAGATTAAGACGTCCGGAATGGTTAAAAATCAAATTAGGCAGTGATAACAATTTCAGCGATGTCCGTAAGTTAATCAACCGGCAAAAACTACATACAGTTTGCGAAAGCGCCCGCTGTCCTAATATCGGTGAATGCTGGAGTCGACGTACGGCAACATTTATGATTTTAGGCAATATTTGCACACGTAGTTGTAAATTCTGCAACATTACGGTTGGCAAGCCCACCGAATACGATCTCGAAGAACCCCGCCGCGTGGCTGAAGCAGTAAAAGAGTTAAACCTGCGTCATGCCGTCATTACCTCGGTTGCACGCGATGATCTTTCCGACGGTGGCGCCTTTGTCTTTGCTGAAACCATTCGCTTGATTCATGAATTGCATCCCAAATGCAGTGTGGAAGTTTTAATACCCGATTTTAAAGGCGATTTGAACGACTTAGATACTGTACTGGATGCCAGGCCGCAAATATTGAATCACAATCTGGAAACGGTGCAACGTTTACAAAAAGACGTACGCGTTCAGGCACGTTATGACCGGTCTCTATCGGTTCTGGAACATGCCAAAAAACGCGGTTTTGTCACCAAATCCGGCATCATGGTCGGGCTTGGAGAACATTGGGAAGAAATCATTCAATTGTTTAAAGACCTGCGGGACATCCAAACCGATATTTTAACCATTGGTCAGTACCTGCCCCCTACCAAACAGCATTACCCGCTGGATCGTTTTTACACGCCTGAAGAATTTGAAGAATTGAAACGCATTGCTATTGAGCTGGGCTTTACTCATGTGGAATCCGGACCGCTGGTACGCAGTTCGTACCATGCCGACGAACAAGTGATAGCCTAACCGTTCCATGTGATTAAATAAATTTCACACACATTTTCGTAGAAAAACGCGGAAAAGTCAACTAAAAACAAAAAATTCTGCTCTGTTCCGCGAGAGATATTTCACGCTGATCTCGCAGAATTACGCAGAAAAATCAAAAAATAAATAAAAAATTTCTGCGATCCTCTGCGAGTTCTGCGAGAGATTCATTTCACGCAGATTTTCGCAGAAAAACGCGGAAAATTGATTTGTAAAAAACGTAACTCGTAACATGTGACACGTTACGAGTTAAATGAGATTTGCTTGTTGCTTGTTACTTGTTACGTGTCACGCGTTACTTTAGACACGAGTCAGCGAATGTATTGAAATTCATGAAAGAGTTTCACACAGATCTCGCAAAATTACGCAGAAAAATATCTAAAAAATAAATAAAAAATTCTGCGCTGTTCCGCGAGTTCCGCGAGAGATTTATTTCACGCAGATCGCGCAGAATTACGCACAAGGACGCAGGAAATTATTAAAAAAAATAAATAAATTCTGCAACCCTCCGCGAGTTCTGCGAGAGACAAATTCAACTTCTTTGCCTTAACTTCGCAATGGATTCCAGCATTCTGTCGTAGTGTGATCCCTGCCAGTAAACCTTTCCACATTGCTGACAACGGTAAAACTGGTTAAATGTCTGCCGCACACGCGCAGGCAATTGTTCTTCAATTTCCTTTTTGGGAACTTCTTCAATCAAACCGTTACAATCCAGACAACGCGTAAAGGGCTGAATTTGATTAAACAAATCAAAATAATTCAATACCTCATTTAACTGCTGCGCCGGATTGGTTGAACGCACCCAATAGCCATGGGTCACCACTTTATTTTTCAACAGCCCGATGTCGCGTGTCAATATGATGCGTTTTTGATTTAACGCCATATCAACAATTTGCTGATCGCTGTAATCGTTCTGGTAAAGGCAATCAAAGCCCAACATGCGTAGTTTACGTGTCAATTTACCTAAGTTGCAATCCAGAATGAATTTTGGCCTACGCAAAGGTTTTGGACGCAGGTGCGTCACCGCACCAATATCCAATAATTCAAACACAGGGTAAACAGCTACCCGGTCACCATGTTGTAAACGATAGTTAAAGTCTACCGATTTTTGATTTACCAAAATCAAATCTACTTCAGGATGCGGCACGCCCAGGGCCTCAATAGCATCCTTCACAGCAGGATTACCCCAAAAGCGATAAACAAAATCCCTTTGTCTCTTTTCCTTTGGCAAAAAGTCGTTTAATTCTGCATAAAAGCGGAAAATCGCCTGTTTTTGT
>JAGHBR010000019.1 GCA_021160885.1 Caldisericaceae bacterium | reverse complement strand
TTACGTGGGGAATAAACTTGACCCTATCCCTGGGGAATTAACTTGGACGCCGACATTTTTTTCTGTAAAAGTTTTAATTTATTATTTTATTGTTTTGTATCTCTATTTTAAAGCATAATTTTACTGATTTGCTTTTTTTATGACCTATTATCAAAAAAATTAAAGTTAAGGATAAAAAAGTGTGTTTTTTTTAACCGTTGCAAAAGTCAATCATACTTGGAAACCAGAAACAAAACTATGATGAAGTTTGTTACCCTGGAAGACCGCGAAGGGCTGGTGGAAGCCGTGCTGTTCGACAAAGCGTACAAACAAAACGTACATCTGTTCAAGGGCTACAGAATGACGGGACCGTACGTGGTAAAAGGCAGCGTGTAATCGCGCCTGCTCCCGCCGAGTCGGGATCTCCGCTTCGCTCCGACGGGCGAGGCTAATTTGCTTGTGGATGGTGGAAGTTTTGCAATTAGAAAGGGAAAATATTGGAAACGGAAAGTTTGTGGCTCGCAGATCACGCAGATTGACGCGGATGTTGATTAAAATTTTAAAATACGTTCTACAAACATCTGCTCTATCCGCTTGAAATTAAAAGTCGAAAACGAACTGGCCAGAATTTGCGTTAACCTGCTCAGAAGCCTTATGTTGATTAAGAGTTTAGAATTTATTAAACTTGAAAAAAAAGGAGATGATATGAACACGCAATTAAGTGATGATAAACTAAAAAACTTACTCAAAGAAGCTTTTCTCGAAATTTTAATGGAAAAACGAGAATTTTTCCGTGAAATCTTTGAAGAAGTCCTAGAAGATATCGCATTAGGCAAAGCAATCGAGCAAGGGAGACAGGATAAATTTGTAAATGAAGAAAAGATCATGGACATTCTGGAAAAATAAAATTGAAAATTTTATTTGAAGAAGCTTTTTATAAGGATTTAAAGAAAATCAACAATAAGACTCTACACCGTAAAATTGCTGATATTATTAAAAGCGTAAAAAATGCTAATACCATTTCCGATATTTCCAATATTAAAAAATTACATCATAAGAGGGAATACTTTAGAATCCGGATTGGTAATTATAGGCTGGGGTTAGAAATGATTGGTAGTACAGTGGTTTTTGTCAGAATTTTGCATCGTAAAGATATTTACAAATATTTTCCTTGATTTATCATTTTCCGATCAAATTATTTTTTCTACTCCATAAAAAATCTTTCTGATCAATATGGTGCCATATTAATCTAATTTAATTTGCCTTTCGAATTTTGAAATGGAAAGAAACAAGCTGGAAACAGAAAGTTGTTTCTCGCAGAACCCGCAGAGTAACGCGGATTTTTTTATTTGTTTTCAGCGACCATCTGCGAGATCTGCGTGAAGTTAATTCTCCAATCTGCCTTATTTTAGCTGGGTGTGCAGTAGAATTAGCTCTCGCAGAACCCGCAGAGTAACGCGGATTTTTTTATTTGTTTTCAGCGACCATCTGCGAAATCAGCGTGAAATTAATCCCCCCACCTGCCTTATTTTAAATGAGTGTGCAGTAGAGTTTTTTCTGGCAGAACACGCAGATTATCGCTGATTTTTCATTCGTAATTCGTAAAATCCGTAATTTATTAAGGCTCCTTTCTCTGAGAAGCTTATTTTTTAACTTATTTAGAAGCAACATTTTTTTGCTTTGTGTTTTTCTTCCTGACAGTAAACGACATTAATGAACACCATTGTTTACCGGTTGAGCTTTTTCATTAGTTCCATCCCGTTGACAGTGGGGTAACCGGCATTCTGATATCCGTTTAATATTGTTTTGACCTCACAATCTATCAGAAAGAGATCTAAAATTTTTTAATCTGAAGAATTAGTAATTACTGTTGTGCTAAAATGTTTCATTAAAAGCAAAATTAATTAGAGATTTGCTTTTGATTGCCTTTTTATTTAATATTTTCTGTGATGGGGCCGTAGCTCAGCTGGGAGAGCACCAGAATCGCACTCTGGGGGTCGGGAGTTCGAATCTCCTCGGCTCCACAAAATTATATTGCCTCCTTTTACACAAAAATTGGCTTTTAATTTTTTCAATCTCTATTTTTTGTTAATGTTTAATGGGGAGATATTAAGATGAAAAAAATATTTGTCTGTTTATTAATCTTTATTGCTTTGCCTGCCTTCGCTCAACAACATTGGAAAACCCATGACTGGTCGAGACCGCGGCCGCCGGTTGTCAATCCCGGTTCATTCAGCACCCAGCAGCAACCCGGTCAACCGCCTTCAGATGCCATTGTTCTGTTTGACGGCAAAGACTTTTCTCAGTGGCGCTCCATGGATGGCGAGCCGGCCAACTGGGCTTTAAAAGATGGTTATTTCGAAACAGTGAAAGGCGCCGGCTACATTCGTACGTACAGGAATTTTGGCGATTGTCAGTTACATCTGGAATTTGCCACGCCTTACCCGCCCAGGGGCAAAAGTCAGGGGCGGGGCAACAGCGGCGTTTTTTTGATGGGCCGTTACGAAGTGCAAATCCTCGATTCTTACGAAAACATCACGTATGCTGACGGACAATGTGCGGCCATTTACGGGCAGTACCCTCCTCTGGTTAACGCCAGTCGCAAGCCGGGCGAATGGCAAACTTACGATATAATTTTTCATGGTCCGCGTTGGGACAGGCAGGGTAATTTAATTCGTAAAGCGCGAATTACAGTTTTTCACAATGGTGTGCTGGTTCATGACAACGCCGAATTGTGGGGCCCCACGGACTGGCTGAAGGCCCGGCCCTACAAACCGCATTCAGACAAAGGTTACCTGGCTTTACAGGATCACGGCAATCCGGTGCGCTTTCGCAATATCTGGATTCGCGAAATAGGTGAGTCGGCCGTTCAGCGTAAAGAAGTGACCGTGGCCCCAAAATTACTCGATCTTTACCAGGGGGATTATCAGTTTGGCGACTGGATTTTTAAAATCCGCAAACAAGGAGATCATTTAAAAGCCCAGGCCAAAAGCGATTATTGGGTTCCTTTATTTGCCGAAAACGATACCCTTTTCTATTCCAAAGAATTAGAGTTGGAAGTAACCTTTCACGTTGAAGACGGAAATGTAAAAGGCATTACCAGGCAATTAACCGGCAGCAAAAGTTTTGGAAAACGAAAATAAGATGAAAAACTGTAACACCAACGGCGGGTTTGAATCTAAAAAAATGAACTTTTTGAAATTTTTCTCATTTCAATTGTGTTTAATGGTTTGAACTCTGGAATTCTGAGAACGGACAGGATGCAAAAAAAATATTTGAAAAAAACATTCATTGTTGGTTTGGGGCTGATCTTTCTGTTTATTGTTTCTGCCGGAGAGCTGGCCCATAACCATTTGCCTACTCAGGCCGAAAACGCTTCCTGTCCGGCTTACATTTTAAGTTTCTCCATTCATTTCGAACCCTTTATGCCACTAATTACCATTCAACCTTTTTTCCAAACTTTAATTTTTCATCCATTTAATTATCAGCAACCTTCGCTAACTTATTTTAGTGATGTCAATTTTTCGCGAGCGCCTCCCTCACCTTCCATTTAAATCCTGATCTGCTCAATTACGATTTTGTTTTTGCTTAATTACAATTGTGGAGGTGATTATGGCTTTTATTAAAGAAAAGCAATTTTACCATCTATTTTTATTCGTTTTGTTTTTGGCAATGCTGTTGGCTTCAGGAAAGGCATTGTACGCTCAGCAAAAGCCAATAGAAGATTTGGATTCATTGAAAGTCCAGATAAAAAATTTAGAAAAACGGCTTAATCAATTAGAAGAAGCGCAAACTGAAGCCGAATTGCAAAAGTTGAAAGAACAAGCTTTGCAAGAGGCTAGCAGGGCATCTAAAGAAGAAGTTGAGCCTAAGGTTTTTAAAAGTGGGCAGCGTTCTTTACAGGCGCTAAATCCGGAAATCAGTGTTACCGGTGATGCGTTTTTGCAGCGTGTGCAAAACGAAAATGGCTTTAATGAAAATGGAAGAACTGGCGCTCATTTTAGAGTCCTCGGCATTCATGTGCAGAGCAATCTCGATCCATTCAGTTTAACTAAAATCGCGCTGGAAGTGCATCCTGATGGCATTGAATTAGGAGAAGCCTATGTCATTTGGGCCAATCTTTTTAAAAACATTTCCTTAACTGCCGGCAAATTTCGTCAGCAATTTGGCGTGATTAACCGCTGGCATGCACATTCTCTTGATCAGTTTGATTTTCCTTTGCCACTGGTTACCATTTTAGGTGAAGAAGGATTAAATCAAACTGGTTTTTCAATTGACTGGTTAATGCCAAATTTGTGGGCGCACGCCAACACGTTAACGCTTCAAATTACCAACGGCCAAAACGACCATTTGTTTGCGGGTGAATTGTTTTCCTTCCCCGTTGTATTAGGGCATCTAAAAAATTATTACGATTTAAATCCTGACACCTACCTGGAAATAGGTCTAAGCGGTATGGTCGGACAAAACAATCAACGAGGGTACAAAGAAGGCCGATTGATTAAAGAAAAAACGCGCCTTACTAAATTAACTGGTCTTGATTTAACTTTAAATTGGGAACCTCTCAACCGGGCTCATTACCACTCGCTCACCTGGCGTAGCGAGCTTTATTACGCCGACAAAGAAGATTCGCTTTCCAAAAATAATATTAAAGCCTGGGGAGCGTATTCCTATTTACAATACAGGTTTAACGAACGCTGGTACGCCGGCCTACGTTTTGACTACACGCAACCATTTGTGGCCAATAATTCGGGCAAGAATATTTATCAGATTGTACCCTATGTTACCTGGTGGCAAAGCCATTGGGTTCGCTTCCGATTGCAATACAATTACACCAATGGTAACGTGATAGAAAAGCCCAATCATTTGATCCGCTTGCAGCTTACATGGGCGGCAGGACCACACAAACATGAACGCTATTAAAAGAATGAAATTGGAGGCAACATGAAATCCTTTAAATATATTTTCTTTTTGCTGCTGATTACTGCTCAAATGGTTTTAGCTAATAACAAGCTTAATGTTGTTACAACGTTAAGTACCTACGCCGACATTGCCAAAAAGATCGGCGGAGAATTTGTTGATGTAAAGTACATTGTGGAAGGAAACCAGGATGCCCATTTTGTACGACCTAAGCCAAGCTTTGCCGTTCTGTTAAACAAAGCCGATGTTTTTGTGTCCACCGGTTTAGACCTTGAGCTATGGGCGCCCACGCTGGTGGACATGTCTAAGAATCCTAAAATTCGATCCGGACAGATCGGCTACGTTGCGGCCAGTTACGGCATTGATTTACTGGAAAAACCAGCCGTCATTTCACGCAGTGAAGGCGGCGTGCACATTTACGGTAATCCGCACATTATTACTGGGCCGCTTAATTTTAAGAAAATTGCCGAAAACATTGCCGTTGGCCTACAGAAAAATGATCCGGCCCATGCTGAATATTTCAAACAAAATCTAATAGAATTTAAACGGCAAATCGATGAGCACATGTTTGGCAAACAATTAGTGCGGTTGATGGGCGGTGATCTGCTGACCAAATTGACTTTAAATGGCAAATTGATTGATTTCTTGCAGAACAAATCCTTTAAGGGCCAAAAGTTGATTTATTATTTGGGCGGCTGGATGAAGGAGGCTCAGATTTTTCAGGGTAAAAAAATTGTGGCTTACCATAAAAACTGGGCTTACTTCCGTCAGACGTTCGGCCTTGATATTATTGGCTATGTGGAACCGAAACCTGGTATTCCGCCCTCTCCCAAACATGTGGAAGAACTGGTTCAGCAAATGCGTAAAAACAAAGTAAAAGTTGTACTGGCCGCCAACTACTTTAGTGAACAAAAAGTGAAAGAAATCTGTGACAAAGTAGGCGCTATTCCGGTAATCGTACCAATGGGAGTGGGCGGAGTGTCTGGTACGGATGATGTGTTTAAGTTGGTGGACTACTGGGTTTCGCATTTGAAAGAAGCGTTTTTATCAGTGAATGGTGAATAATTGAAGTTAAGAGTATAAGGGTTCAGGGTTAAGGGGAACTGATTGCAGGCTGTTGGATTCTGGTTACTAGCTGCTGGCTACTGGTTGGTTAGTTCCCCCCCTTCCATTTGAAAAAGGGAAGCCTGTCTGGCTGTCCCGAGACTTCGGGACGCCAGGGGGAAGGGGGATGGGTTTAATAAATGAAAACGGAAAACTTAAACTTTTTGAGTTAAAAAGTAAAAGGTGAAATCATGCATTTAAGCATCTGGGATATAATGGCGCCGGCTTTTTTCGAATGTTTGATTTTGGTGGGCATTCATTCGTACCTGGGAATTCATGTCATTAAGCGTAAAGTCATTTTTGTCGATCTGGCTCTGGCTCAGGTGGCGGCTCTGGGTACGACGGTTGGCTTTTTGTTTGGCATTATGCCGGGTACTACTGGCGCCTATTGGTTTTCACTGGGCTTTGCCGTTCTTGGCGCAGCGATTTTTTCGCTTTCCCGTTTTCGCCACGAAAAAATTCCTCAGGAAGCGATCATTGGCCTGGTTTACGCCCTGGCAGCAGCCATTGCCATCCTGGTTATTGACAAAGCCCCGCACGGCGCCGAACATATTAAAGAATTGTTGACAGGCAGTATTTTGTGGGTTAAATGGAAGACCATTTTTCATGCGGCATTGGTTTACGCTGGCGTGGGACTCTTCCATTTCATTTTTAGAGATAAATTTCTGTTAATTTCCAATGACCCGGAAAAAGCTTATCAACAAGGTTTGAATGTCCGTTTTTGGGATTTTTTATTTTACGTGTCATTCGGTATTGTCATTACGCACTCTGTAGGTACTGCAGGTGTACTGCTGGTTTTTGTCTTTCTGGTCGTGCCGGCCATTACCTCTATCATGATTACCGATGTGCTCTGGAAACAGTTGGTCATCGGCTGGAGCATGGGGCTTGTTGTTAGCGTAATCGGACTTTACATCTCTTACATTGCTGACCTGCCCAGTGGACCAACGGTAGTCACCTTTTACGGCCTGATGTTACTTCTGGTGGCTTTAACGCTTTTCGTGCTGAAAGCGCCCTCCAAAACCAAAGCCCTTGCCAAAATTGGATTGGGCGTTGCGGCGACGATTGCGGTTGCTTTTGGCTTCCGTTTTATAGGACATTACTTTAATCATCATGGCCACCATAAACATGCAGAAAGCCACCTGCAGGCTGAGGTAGTTACAGGAGAAGATCAGTCCGTCACTCATGATTTAAATGAAACCGAACCGGAAACTTTGTTAAAGGCCTATTCCAAAACAGAGGACTGGGCGGAACGTCTGGAAATTTCCCGGAAATTGACAACGATAAACAAAAAGTTGGGCCTTTCCAAAATGGTTCAATTGCTTAAAGAATGTCCATATCCCTTTTTGCGTGAAGAAGTTTTGCAGGAAATAAAAAAATACAGTGGGCAGGATTTTGGTTACGACAGTTTAAAGGATTTTAAAGAAAACAAAAAGGCTTTTGAACAAATGGAAGCCTGGTTGCAAACGCTAAACTAAATCTGAAAAGCAAAAAGGCCGGATAATCCGGCCTTTTTGTATCTTCGATTAAAACTGTCTCTTACTGGCTCATTCTTTCTTTTCCTCTTCTTTAATGATCCAGCCCAGTAAAGCGCCAGCAACAACGGTTTCTAACACCGTACCCAAAAACCAGCCCAGAGCCAACAGGTAGGGGATGGGCATAAAGGAATAAGTACCATAGCCCATGCTAATGCCAGTAGCCAGCCCATAAAATAAACCATAAAGAAGGGCATTCTTCATGCTTTTGTTAATCAGGGCGTAATAAATCCAGACGAAAAAGATGCTGGATAGCAGGGACACAATGTACATTAAGCCCATCATCATTTCGCCTTCCGGGCGCCAGAGCTGGGCGCTCTGCTGGTAAAGCGGTTCGAGAATCAAGCCGTGGATGATCATGTCCAGGATACCCCAGGCCACAAACACAGCGACGACGGCTAAAATGAACTTCTTCATCTCAGCTCCTCCTTTTGTTGATTAAACATTGGCCTTAGTGAGCGCTTTTTTTGAAGGTCTCACCAAGCCCACCACCAAACGATTTTTGAATGTTTCATATTTTGTAAAAATTCTAAGTTGTGCTTGAAACACTACAGGAGAACATGCAAGTGGCGCAGACTTCGGGTTTTCATAATTTTTGTGCTTTTGCGTACTCAACACATTATCGCCAACTGGTCCTGAGCCAACGCCAATGAGCTCGTGAGCTGGATAAAGAAAAGATAAAATTCCATTTTTCCTCCTCCCTTAAATTTTGAAGACGGCGGCAATACTGTTAAAGTATATGAAAAATGGCATAAAATGGCAAGATGTAATATGCGCAATTTTTTTCATAGAGAAACAGCAAGAGAAAAGACAATAAAGGAATCAGACTTAGGTTGCCTACTTTGAAAAGCAGAGTGATTAATCCCCCGCTCCAACCGGACGGTTTTAATCACCGGTTGAAGGGCTGCTGGTCTTTACAATGACTGTCTTGATTGGACACTAATAAGGAAATGGCCCGTCACTTAACGAGCCATTTTGCTGTACTTTCTTCAATTGTCAGGCCTTATCCATTACTTTTTTTCCAGCGGTTCCCACTCAGCAAAATTTTCAATTTCGATCTTAAGCTGCGGATCGCACTGGTAAACCTGATTGTAATCGTAATACCAGCCCAGATATTTTGAGTCGCCACCATTTAATGTGGTAATTAAAAAGCGGTTACTCAAATGTCCAATGTTCATGGCCCGATCGCGGGCAACTGGTTTGTCGCCGCCCTGCGGATCGATGTGTACCCAGCCGTAATTTGGCAAATAAACCTGTGGCCAGCGGTGGAACACATCATCCAGGCTGGCATCGTCACCACGCACCACAATTGAGCCAACGTAGCGGGCTGGCAAACCGATCGCCCGGCAAAGCGCAATAAAGCTGAAGGTGTATTCCGAGCAGGAACCGGTGCCTCGTTGTAAAACAACCGGTGCGGCATTCCAGCCGCCTTCCAATTTGTATTCCAACTGGTTACGTACAAAATCAAAAATCTTGCGGGCCATCCAATAGGGATGGGTTTCGTCCCCAACAATTTGTCTGGCTGTTTTCAGGATATAGGGATCGCTTAACATGTATTTACCGCCATCAGCCGTGTAACGTTTTTTTATTTCTTTGGGAATGTCATTCAATGAGCCAACATCTTCCGGAAAAATAAAGTAATCAATGGCGTAAATTTCCGCTTCAACCTGCATTTGTACTTCTACGGTAGCATTAGCCTTAATATTCCTAAAATTGAACAGGGCAATCGGCTGTTGCCATTGATCCTGAACTAACTTGTAATTGTTAGGCATTAAGGTCTTTTTCAGGATTTTCTGGTTGGGCAAATCCTGCGGCACGGCCAGATAAAATTCAAGGTTGTCGATTTGTCCGTTGCCGTAAGCCTTCACCTGGTCAGTAATGGTGATCAGAGCATGTCGTTTGTCTTTCAGTCTGAATTTTTCTTTGTCTTTGCGCGCAAGCTGATAAAGCTGATCGGTCTGATGATCCACACACCACAGATTTTTTCCGTCAAAGGCCAGACCGCGGGGATAGGGCGCCGGAGCATCTGTGATTAATATGATTTCTCCGTTTTGGGGATCGATCATGTAAATTTCGTCCTTCAGACGGTCGCTGGCCCAAAGGTAGCGGCCGTCAAAAGTCAGGCCGTTCACACGACGAGCCGGACCGTTGTATCGTTTAACCGCTGTTCCGTCGCTTAAATCAAGGCTGTAAATTTTATTGTGGCGGGCATCGCTGATCCATAACGTTGTCCCATCCCAGGTTAAGCCATGCGGGTCGGAGCAGGGGGCATCCAGTACGGTAAGAATTTTCCCGGTTTGGGAATCGAGTTTGTAAATTTGTTTGGCTTTTTTGTCCACATTCCACAAATATTTTCCATCCCAGGCTAATCCCATGGGCCAAAAACCTGGCGTTGGGATTTTGTGCAGCACTTTTCCATTGGCCGGATCGATCTTAAAAATCTGATCAGTCTTGTAATCCGCTACCCAAAGATATTTGCCGTCAAAAGTCAAGCCGGTGCAAAATTTTCCGGGGGCTTGAAATTGTTTCAAAACCTTACCCGGATAACCAAACAGGCTTACCGTAAAAAAGATTACAATCAAAACTGTTTTGATGCTTTTCATTTCATTTCCTCCACTTTACGTAACAAATGTTTTGTTTAAAAATATAGTAGTAAAAATGTTTCAAAAAAAGTTTTTATTAAGAATTTCTGGGAAAAAACCTAAAATAAAATTTCCTTCCTCTTTAACCGGCCAAACTACTTCACCATCTGATTCCCAGGATATAGGCTACTCTTGTTTCCGTTTTAAAGTCGCCGTCAGGCAGTTTTTCCGGCCAGCGTTTGCCGAAGATTTTGCCGCCTGTTTTTCGAAAAGTACAAATATATTTCAGGCGTATATCATCCTGTCCCAAACGAGAACCTGTAGCCACCTGTCCAAGGCCTGGAGCGTAATAAGTAACAGGCAGGGGATAAGAAGCAATAGGATTGTGCACTTCAAATTTAAATACCTGATCAACAAAGCCCCAGGGCAGGGTAAGTTTTCCATGTAGCTTCACCTGAATGGTAACATTCGAATCAGTCGAAGACAAAAACCAGATATCTTCATCTCTGGGGAATTGCCGCGCTAGGTATACATACCAAAAGGCTGGAATATTGGCTTCTCTCAAAGGATAAAAATTAGTATTCAGCAGATAGCCGTTTTTAATGGCAAAAAAAAGCGTATCGGATGACACATTACCTACTTTGGCTACTACGGCAAATACTTTAAGATTGTCAATTCGAATGCGGGATTCGACCACTTTAAAATCAACTGTTGAACTGTCTAGCAAATTGACCATTTGCCATTCATCACCCACAGCGAGCGGAGTGTACGAAGGAGGTTCTTTCTGCAGAGCAGTGGTTTCCTTCTGGCAATGAACCAATAGCAAGGCCATTAATAAGAGTGTTACAAACATTGATTCTTTCATTCCTCACCTCCTGATTTTTCAAGAGTTCCTAAGGTCGGTTTCACAATAAAATTTAAGATTAAAAATTAGCCTTTGCAATTTTGAGGGGAATTTTGAAACAAGCAAAATTATAAAATTTTTATCAAATTCGAGTTTTGAGATAGTATCTTTTAAGCATATCCTAAGGCAGCATAGCCGCAAGCCCCAAAAACAATATCTTAGAAGTTCAATGAGTTTGAAAATTTTGGCACGCTAAAGCGTGTCATCTTTTGAAGGAAGTTTT
>JAGHBR010000505.1 GCA_021160885.1 Caldisericaceae bacterium | reverse complement strand
GATTATCATGTACCAGGTAATCCACATCAAAAGTAGTTTCAACTGGCTTTTCGAACAGAATGAATGGCGTCCGGTACAAAAGCCCACCACGTAAAAGAAGCGGCAGTTTGGTAGCTTCGGTTTGCAAAGGGCTCATTTTACCCAGATTTTGCAGTGTCAAGCCCAGGGTCAAAGGTTTGTTGAACAGGTTGGATTTAACAACTCCCAAATCGATAGCATAACCACTGGCATCTTCCAGGTAATACTTTTCATAAAGATATTTCAGGCTCAGGCCTACAGACCAGTTGTTTTTCACTGATCGGGCGTAGCTTAGGGCTGCCGCTAAATTAATCGCTTCGGTTTTACCGGCCGGTTGTTCGGTGGGCCGTTCGCCGCGGATATCAATTCCCGGAATATTAATCAAATTTAAAGATACCGCTAAATTGTTTTTACCTGCGGCAAATTGAAAGGCCACAAATTCCTGAGCAATGTCTGCCAGGTAGGCATTGTGCATCAAAACCAGACTTTTTGAAGAATTACCGGCCAGCAAAGCGGGATTCCAGTAAGCCGCGCTGGCATCCCGAGCAGCGGCCGTGGCTGCTTCGCCCATGGCTGCCGAGCGGGCATCGACCGGCAATTTCAGAAAAGCCAGTCCCGCTTCGGTTTGCGCCCAGAGAGGAATGGTTAAAAGCAAAAATAAAAACACTGTATTGCCAGATCGTTTCATACTGACTCCTAATTCAGATAAAATTGCCAGGAAAATACATGACTGGCGCCTTCATCCACTACCGATGGCACCAAGGCGTAATCCAGAGTGGTAAAATATTTCCAGATTTTAAATCCCATGCCCGCGCCAAAAGTAAATTGATCTTTATTGTAGCCCAAACGCAAGGCCAGAATTTTGTGGTAAGTGGCTTCCAGCCCCAGGTGCTGACTTTTTTCGTACGAAGTTCCGCTAAAGGCGTAATTCATACGCAACCAGGGCAAAGGCGTTTGGTAAGTGGCTCCCACGCTCCAGATTTTGGGGAAGTTGAAAACCGTTGTCCCTCCAAATTCGAACAATTTTTCGGTATTGGCGGTAAGTTTTGAGCCCACATCGCGCAAACTGGCGGCCAGCGTCAGCTTTTCATTTAAAACATAGGCCAGACCAAAATCCCAGCCCCAACCGCTAGCATTGTAGCTGTCCGAACCAAAATCAAGATCTTCGCGAATGTGTTTAATGGTCAACCCCACAGCCAGCTTTTTATTAAAAAGGCGTGAAAAATTAAAGTAGATGGCATTCAGATTGTGGTCAATACTGCCCGTTTGTTCTCCAATCATATTGTAGCCCTGAATGTCGCCCACTCCGCTGTGAATCCAGCCCACACTAAAACCTGCACCAGGCGGAATAGGCGTGGCAAAGCCGATAAAATCGAACTTGCGATCCAGCGCCATAAAACGGTGCGACAGGGTAAACATCCTTTTTTGTTGCAGTGCGCTTAAAGCCGGGTTGTAATAAAATGAATAGGCATCGACCGGCGCAGCCACAGAACTGTTGCCCAAAGCCAGGTGACGGGCGCCCAGCCCCAGACGCATAAAAGCTCCGGCGTAACCGCCATTGGAATTGGCGCCAAAATTCAAACCGAAAAACAAAAGTACTGAAATTGTGATTAGAATAATTGTAGTTTTCATTGCTCCGTCCATGCTTTAATTGACAACGACTATTTTACCCCAGGTAACTTTGCCATTTACTTTGGCGCGGAAAAAATAAACTCCGCTGGCCACCACATCGCCCTTAAAATTGGTGCCATCCCATTTGGGTTTTAAGTTGCTTTGCGGAATTTCTTTGACCAGGTCCATGGCAAAATCGTAAATACGAATGGGTTCATCCAGCGACTGGTCAGAATCGTATTCAAAACGCACATAAAGATGACGGCTGGGTGAAAAAGGAACGGGATAAGCGTAAACTGCCGGTTCTTTTCGTATTTTGGTAGAGACAAAGGAACGGAAAACACGCCACTGTGCCGTGGCATCCCCTAAGGCTTTAACGGCCAGCCCGTCGGCATTGCCCAGCCAGACAAAATCAAAATTCTTCCAGCTTTGCACATTTACTGAGTAATATTCCGGTTGAAAAATTTCATTGCCGGATTGAAAATCCTGAATATCAGTAATGATTTCCCACTCGTCTTTTTCGGGCAGGTAGTGGTACAGGCCTTTGTCGGCCGCCACAAAAGCTTCCTGTCCGTAAAAGGCAAAGTTGTGGGCAAAAATATCTTCTTCCACAAGTTTACGCTGCCAGGTTTTACCGCCATTGTAGGTTACGCTAACCGCCCGGAACTCGCTGGTGTCTTCCGCCTGGATGGTGGCCGCCCACACCGCATTGGCCGCCGGCTGGTAGGCCAGAGCCACCACAAAGTTGCCGGAAATGGTGTTAGGATTTTGGGCATCAAAAACAAATCGCTCCCAGGTCTGGCCATTGTCGCTTGATTTACTAATGCCTTCGGCCGTGCCCACCCAAAGCGTATCGTTTACAGCAAGCAAGGAAAAGGCGCGATGATTTAAGTTTTGTAAGCTGGAGAAAAATTTACCGTCTGTGGTGACCACCCGCCAGCTCTTACCCATGTCATCTGAACGGCGTAAGCCGCCGCCAAAACTGGCAATCCAGATGGCGCTGTCAATAAAGGCCAGATCGTAAATTAAATTTTGAATGACCGTGGTAGTCGGCGCATAATTAGGTTCATTGACACTGTCAACCGGTTGCGGCACATGAACCCAGGTTTTGCCGCCGTCGCGCGTGTAACTTAGCCCACTACCGGCAGGCAAACTTTCATCCGATGCTTGGGTCATGGTGTCAAAGGCCGTGGCGATCCAGAAGGTTTGCTCATCCATGTAGCCAAAGGCGGAAACGCCGCCCTTACCTTTGTAATCTTTTTCGGTAAAGCTTTGCCAGCTCCAGTCGTTGGTCTGCGGATTAAACACGGCCTTACTTAAGCCGTAACCGGTCGCAATCCAGACCACGGAATCCTTACTGACAATATCCACTATACCATTACCGTAAAGCGTATTGGCAAAGGGATGTTCGTCTTGGGCCAGGGAAAACGATTTTTTCAACATGGCCTGGGCCAGCAACTGACTGCCCACAATGGCCAGAACAAAAATCAGACTAAATAATTTTAATTTCATTACGGCACCACCTCAATTGAATCAACCATACTGTTTGACAAATTACCAGCTTTGTCGCGCATGTAAAAAGTAAAAATGTAACGGCCGGGCTGGGCGCTGTTATCGATTAAAATAGTCAGCGAATAAATTCCGTCGCCCGCCTGTTCGTCGCCGGCCTGTTGCCAGGGATCATTTATATTGAAGGGCTTGCCGTTATCCACCATTACCAGCGGCCTTCCCTCATTAGCCAGGCTGCCATCCGGTTTTTTTGAATAGAAGTAAACCGAATCCACGTCATCTAACCCATTGGAATCCTGGACAGCAGCCGTAACCAGCGCTTTATTAAAATAACCAGCTGGCGGAATAGCTATGCTATCAGGAACATCAACCCAGAGAATTCTCCCCGGCACATTCTTTTCTTTTTTTTCAGGTCCTGTGCCATTATCGCATTGCCAGAACATCGAAAAGCTTAAAATGAATATTAACAGAAAATAGAATTTGTTAATCATCTTCTCTCCATTTTATTATTAAGAATCAAACACCTTCTTTACGCCAATCTTAACTTAATATTGTTACTGTCTTCATTAATTCGTATTTCTTAGTTCGTAACTCCCCATTCGTAATTCGTAATTCAAAATCATCTTCACCAATCCTTCTTTATCAAATACCCAAACCTCACCCCGCGGGCCGAAACACGAATCCAAGGTAACTGACGCAGTTCCATGATGGTCAGGTAGATGATCGTTCCATAAGTAATCACATCTTCTCTGCCTGCTTCCAGGCCGGGCAGCTTTAGTCGTTCCTCCAGATCAAGGTCATTAATCTGGTAATACAACTTCCAGATTTGCTCGCGCTCCAGTACGGTCTGGCTAATACGTTGCGCGTCGTAACGTTCCATGCCATGATGAATGGCGGCCAGTGTGGTAACCGTCCCGCCGGAACCCACTAAAACTCTGCTGGAATCAATTTCATTCCAGAAGGCAATTTTTTCCAATTCAATCTTCACAATCTGCATCAAGCCCATGCGATCACTACTGCCCAGTTTAACCTTAAAATCCATGGCCTCGGCCAGTCGGGAGGCGCCAACCGGCAGCGAAGCATGTTTCACAATTTCCTGCCCCTGGCCCAGGGTAATTTCCGTGCTGCCTCCGCCAACATCGATGACCGTAAATCGTTTATTTTTAAAATTTTCAATGACCGAAATGGCGCCCAGATAACTGCAGGTGGCTTCCTGTTGCGGACTTAAAACCGAAACGGGAAGTTGCAATTCCTGCTCAATCTGACGGATAAATTCATCGGCATTGAGCGCTCTACGCAGGGCTTCGGTAGCAATCACCTGAATCGACTGGCAGCTGTGGGCTTCGGCTTTCTGTTTAAAGTGTTGCAAGACCTGCAAGGTAGCAACTTGCCGTTCTTTGCTCAATTTTTTGCTTTCATTCAGGCCCTGCCCCAGCCGGGTAATAGCGAAATCTTCATTCAAAACCTGTAATCGGTTGCCTTCCATTTGGGCAATCAACAGCAAAGTCGAATGTGAGCCAAGATCAATAACGGCCAGTGGTTTACCGCTCACAAGCATTATTCCTTTTTAAAGATCAATGCCAGCCACTCATTCAAACTGTTGCGCTCTAAGAGTGACAGCCCTTTTTGGCAATAGTTTTTTTCCACCATTTCCTGATCTGTTTTTAAAATGCCAGACAGCACCAACAAACCATTCCGGGCCAAAGCCCTGACCAGGCTATCGGAAATTTTCAATAAGACATTGCGATTGATGTTAGCCACAATAAAATCAAAATTTCCAGAGGCCAGCTGTTGCACATCCCGCACTTCAAACTGAACGTGGTCAGTCACACCGTTCAATTCAGCGTTTTCCCTGGCATTTTCAATCGCCTGGGGATCGTTGTCAATGCCTAAAATTTGACGCCCACCCAATTTAGCGGCAAAAATGCTTAAAATACCACTACCTGTTCCGGCATCCAACAAACGCATGTCTGGTTGATAATAGCGTTCCATGACCTGCAAACATAGCTGCGTGGTTTCATGATGCCCGGTACCAAAGGCCATTTTGGGAGCTATTTTCAAAACGATTTCAGCCGATGCGGGCTGGTAATCTTCCCAATCGGGCAGCACTACAATCCGCTTTCCTACTTTGAATGGTTTAAATCCCTGTTTCCACTTTTCCAGCCAGTTTTCCTGCTGCCGCGTTTCAATCACCAGTCGCGATTCATCAAAATCGGGAATGACTTCCTTAAACCACTTCAACAGCAACAAATACAGATCCTGGTTCCAGGTCTGATCGGCAAAAAAAATGGTGAACTGGTTATCTTCTTCCTTAATGCCCTCGGCGCCTGCTGCAAAAAGCGAAGCCGAAAGGGCTTCAAGATAAAATGGCGCGGCTAATACTGTAACGGAAATCCATCTATTGTTCATACAGCACTTCCAGTAAAACCTGACCAACAACACTCAAACTTTGAGGGCTGCATTTGTCCGGCGTGTCCTCCAGAGTGTGCCAGTACGGATATTCAAAATCGATGATGTCAATACAAGGAATGCCGGCTTCCAGAAGAGGCACATGGTCGTCATCCACGTAGCCCAAAAATTGATCGCTGAACTCGTAATAGCCCATATTCTGAGCTGTTTTCCAGACACGATCTACAAGCCATGGTAAATTTTTGACTGAGTATCCTTCTCGTTTAATGTTTAAGTTTGCATCGCCAACCATGTCGATTAAAATACCGAACTCATGTTTAAATTTCAATTTTTGGTATTGTTTGGCAAAGTAGCGCGAACCTAAAAAGTACTCTTCTAAATGCCCCTGGCGGCCGTAATCCTCGCCATCAAACAAAACTAAATCAACGCCCACATTGGTTGGCGGTTGTTTTTGTAACACATTGGCAATTTCCAGCAAAATGGCCACGCCGCTGGCGCCATCATTAGCGCCAGGAATTGGTTTGTCCTGGTTTTCAGGCTTATCATGGTCGGCCCGCGGGCGGGTATCCCAGTGCGCCGCCAGAAAAATGCGTCGTTTTTTTTCTGGTTGGAAGCGTGCAATCACATTAGTCAGGCGCAAAGTCTTTTTGTGATGGGCATCGTACCAGTCAAAGGATTGCAAAAGGACCGTGTCGGCCTGTTGTTTCAGTTTCTGTTCCAGAAATTTTAAGCAGGCCTGATGTCCCTGACTGTTGGGGTTACGAGGCCCAAAAGCCACCTGTTTAACCAGATATTGAAAGGCGCGTTGCCCGTTAAACTGAGCAAACAAAAAACTCTGCAAAATTAAAATAAAAAAAATGATTCTAATCCATTTCATGATGACTCCAAGTTAATCTCTTATGGCAATATTTACCGTAATTCCAAATTCGTTGTACGAGTATTT
Source organism: Caldisericaceae bacterium (assembly GCA_021160885.1). Lineage (GTDB taxonomy): Bacteria > Calditrichota > Calditrichia > Calditrichales > Calditrichaceae > Caldithrix. Next base: position 10,403 of record JAGHBR010000505.1, on the reverse strand, counting down.
ACCAGAAATTTTGTTTTTGGAAGCGCCCGTTTCGTAGAACAGGCTGCCCTGCACACGCGAGCTAAAGCGGTAAGTAGCCGCCGGACGCAATTTCCAGTTGCTGTTGCTCTGTTTTTCCACAAACTTTTTCTCTCCGAATTGACGCTGATAGGTTTTGCTGGAAGAAGCGTCAAAGGTTAGATTGAAGTTGATCTCATTCTTCAATTTTTTATTATTAAATGGCCAGATAGGAATGCGAAAGCCCTGTGTTCTGGAGTAACTGAGCGACAGATTGAAATTGGTCTGTTCAGATTTAGTAGCTCCGCCACTGTTAGAATAAGAAAAATTGGTAGTGCTGGTGAAGCGAGCCGTGCCGGTAACACCCCATTTGGTAGAAATGTTAAGACCAACCAGCGGTTGCCAGGCGTTCGTAAAAGTTTGTGTAGAAGGCAAAAAGCCACCGCCCAGTTTAAGGGTCAAATTTTCGGTGTACTTACTGGTGTGCGCATGGGTTAAGCTGACAGAACGGGCAAATTTGGGAAAGAAGAACATCTTTTCCAGTCCGCTGACCTGCACATTCCAATCCGGAATTAAAGCATTTATCGACGTCAGGCCGTGAAATTTGGCTTTAGGATCATCGCCCATGAAAAAGTAAGAAGTTGATTTACTTCCGGAGCCTGATTTGCCATAATCGGAACGGCTTTCCTGTGAGCGGAGATCATGTGTCAGCGAAGCCCGTACATTGCTCATTATTTTAAAACTGGTTGACGTCCGTACAGAAAGGGTTTTACTCTCAACCGGACCAACCAAATTCACATCAAGCGTTGAGTCCTGAGGAATGCCAGGACTGCGTGAAAAACCAAACTGATAGCGCCAGTTAGGCATGCCGGCCAAATAGCGATGTTGTACCCGATTATCCTGTGAAATACTGGTGCGCACATTGCTCCAACTGGCGATGGTGTTGTAAACCCATATTAAAGGATTGGGAAAGGAGAATCCTTTCTTTTCTTCCTTCTTTTCCGTGAGTTCGGTTGTTTTCTGGTCTTCGGCTTTTTTACGGATCGAGCGGCGACGTCTGCTGGCCGTCGGGCGACGAGTATGGGTGGATTTTTTCTTTGGTGTGTAAATGGATTTAATGAATTCTCCAGGATTAAAATTCAAGTCCAGCCGTTTATTAATGGAATTGGAAGCATTCTTGTACTCGTTGGGCATCACCACCTGATAGCTAAAATTACTACTAAAGGTAAAGCTTGGTTTCAGCCATCTGGTAAAGGTTGGCTTGTAGTTGCTCTGAAATTGTTGACGAATGTTGGTGTCCAGGCCAAAATCACCTTTACTAAAAATGCGATTAATTAGTTTTTTGTAGGTGTACCCTTTTACGTCAGCATCGGAAGTGTAATTTCTGGAATAACTAAAATCAAGGCTGTTAAACATTTTGTAATTCAGCCGGAAAGAACGAGAGGTATTAAGATTTTTGGTTACATTCAGTTTAGGCGTACTTCGGCGTAACAATTCCCTTTTATTATCGGAAATGCTCAAATTAAAACTGGCATTGGAAGGGGTGTAGTAAAATTTTTGCGTACTCAGTTTTTTAAGCAGCGGCACATTTTTCAAGAATTTAAACGGTTCAATGGAATTATTGCGCCCGAAGGGGATGGAATAGACAAAAGACTCTTTGAAGAGTTCAGAACGGTTAAAGGCGGTTTCCCAGTTACTGCTTTTCTTTTTCGAATAATCCACATCCAGGGTCATGCCGTCAAGCGTGTAACGCAATAACCAAAATTTGGATTTGGAGCGTTTTTTAATGGTGGTTCCTATGCCAAAAACTTCACTCTTATTGGTAATGGTCTGTAATTCATCAGGAAGTTTCCGCAGGCCCAAAAGTGATTTTAACTTTTTTGTGAAAGTATCGTTCTGGTAGTGCGTTAACTGATCGGTATTGGTCACATACTTTGGAATACTGCGGCTAAAGGAAGCCCGTGCATCAATGGGAATCGACAGGTCCAGAAAATCAGGCAAGAATTTATGCAGATAGAGCTTTGCTGAGTAATTTTGCCGTTCATCTGTGTTGCCCGAACCAAACTGTTTGCTGACATTGTGGAAATCGGCATCCTTACTCTCCCACTGAGCATTAAAACGAAAGACATCGGCAAATTTCATATTGGTCGAAAGACGCATGGCCGTAGCCTTAACTTTGCGCACATCCGAAAGGCGCAGTTCATCCAGCCAGACCTCGCCGGTAAATGGCGTATTGCTTCTACCTGGTTCATCGCCACGATGCTTAACTCCGATGACAAAATAGCGAATGGTGTTCAGGCTTGGTTTGCCCGCTGCTTTGTAATAGGCTTCCACCTTTCCGGGCAGCTTTTTAAAGTAAACCAGGCTGTCCACCGTGCCAATATTCAGTGAGTCAATGGATTTAATGGCTGCCAGGGCGTCCAGATCAATCTCAATTTTATTGTCCGGATGCCAGTGAGCGTAAATATCCTGCCCGTATTCGTAATAGTTTTTATCATCAGAACCAAAGCGCAAATAGAAACGAATGGGCGACGGTTCCGATTGCGGGATGCCGCTTTCGTTGTACTCTGGCGGTTCAGCCGGCAACATGCGATCGCCATGAACAAATAGCTTGAGTTTTTTGTAATCCACCAGACTCACCTTTTGGTAAAGCTGTTTGCGGGCTTCGGCCAATTGGCCGGGCTGCAGACCAAAAAAGCGCATGACCAGCGATTGTTCTTTAGACATGGCCCGCGTAATGCGGTCGCGCACACCGGTAACGCCGGGCGGTGAATGGTAAGGTTCCGGCCCCCCGGGAATCTCTTCCACATTCTCTTCGGTATTGTAAACAGCCAGGGTAAAAACCGAATCATTTTTTACAAAGCGTGATTTTTCATCATTGGCAATTCCGCTTTCTTCCCATTCGTTACCCACAAAATCAAAGGTAGCAATCAAAATTCGTGTGCGCTCTTCCTCTGGCAAATCGCTGAACCACAGGCGCACATTCATAATCTGCTGAAAGGTAGTGTCCGGATCATTAATAGCTCGCGTAAATTCTTTCAATGGAATCCTGAACTGACGCCAGCCTTTTTCAGTGGAACCAACCAGCCATCTTCGGGCATTTTCGTCAGGATTATTTTCATCCAATGAAAAAGTGTACTCAAAATAAGAGTTGATTGTCGATAACTGCCCGTCGCCATCCAGGTCTTCAGTGTCGGGGTAATGCGCTTCCCTTGACTGACTGTTGCCTTCGGTGCCATTGATGCCATCGTAAAGCACGCCATCGTAGCGGTTCCAGGCATTTAACTGCGGTTCGCGCCAATTGTCATAGGGATCGTCTCCCGGGTTTCCATTCGGGATGCCGTCCAATCCGACATCTTCCTCTTCTTCCAAAAGACCATTGTTGTTCTTGTCTTCCGTATTTAAACTGCCGTAACTGTCTTCGCCACGAACATTCTTTCCGCGCACATACCAGTCTTCTGAAATTTGCCCGATATCAATATGGACCGTACCCTGATTACCTAAAATCCACAATTCGATGTATTTGGTCTTTTCCTGGTTGGCAAAAGATGCCGTAGAGCGCATGATGCCAGCCCAGGCGCTGTCCGGATCGCTACCCTTATCGCGCCAGATGTCAATTCCCAGCACATCTGTTGTTTGCCCTGTTTGGGCATTAACATCACGATTTGGCCAGATGTCTTTGATGGGCACCTGGCGGTAGGGATTAAACCAGACAATGTGTGCCCTGGCCTTATCGGCATCCAGCACATGAATTGGTTGATCGCCCAGGCGGGGAATGATGACCGGCGCACTGGCCATTGACCAGGTGCGGTAACGGATGCCTAAAGTTGTTGTGCGTTTACTGGCTTCAAAATCATCAATGTAAGCCACGCCGTCTTTGTCCCCTGTGCTGTTACTGTTCAATGTGTTGGGATTGGGCAGTACCTGCGCAAACTCACCTTCAATTTCAATACGTGAATCGGCATTAGTTTCTACAATGGGTAGTTTGTCTAAGGCGCGTGTAATAAACCTCGGTTCAAAATCAAACGAAGCATTAATATCCCAGACAAAATTACGGAACGGTTCCTGGCCCACACGCACACGTTGATCCAGCGTACTCTTGTTCATGTACAGGGCCGTAAAACCAATAAAGGATTTATTCCAGAAACGGTACTCCAGACGAGTACCAAAAATGGTTTTTTTGTCCAGCTGAAAGAGATTGGCGCGCTCGTATTTGATTTGAATATTGGAGCTGCTGCGTTTGGCTTCTGCCGAAAGCAGGGTCAACTGCCCCGTAAAATAGTCAATCAGGTAATCTTTGTCGCGCGTCAGCGTGCGGCCGCCAAGAGTAACCACTTCGCTGCCTTCCAGAACGTAAAAGCCTAAATCAAAAGTAGATTTGGTACTCTTGGACGTTACAATAATCTCGAATTTACTGCGTTTTACAAATTCCGAACTGTTGGAATTGTTCAACCTGTACATATCGACCAGGTCTTTTTCCGGCAGCCTGCCCTCAAAGCGGCTGCCCTTTTCCGGATTAAAAGGCTGCAGGCAGGGAAAAATCAATATTCCATTTTTAAAATCAATAATGTAAGGATTATAATCAACCTTTTCGTCACCGCCTTCCACACGATTTCCGTTTTCATCCAACAGGTCGAGGTCTAACAAATTCAAATAGGTTTTGTCGCTGCCTTCCGGGTAAATTTGGTGTGTGCCGTTAACGTTGTTTTCAATACGCAGTTCAAAACCATCTTTTTCAATGTTGGTGCCGCCTAAAAAGTAAACGTTGCGCATCATCAGGGGCCAGGTTTCATCGTAAGATGGCTGCATCTGGCGGGGTTTGATCAATTTTAAAATAACCACCTGGCTGGTATCCTGTAAAGTTTCACTGAGCGTACCTACCGTCGGCACGTTTGGATCGCTAAAAGCCTGTGCGGTGGCATAAGCAACAGCCAGAATTTGATTGTTTTCAATTCCCTGGTTGAGCCAAAAGAACCCACGGTACTTGTCGTAAAAATAATCTTTACCTTCTTGTAATTGTCGGAAATAGCCGGTTTGCTTGGTGCGTTCATCCGTTTGCACGGTGTCCAAATCGATATTTTGATATTTAAGATCGGCATCCAGATAAGACCAGGGATCAATGGTGGCTACACCGCGGCGTACGCCATCATCTGCATAACTCGTGGAAACCCAAACTTCTAATTGTAGAATCTCCGTGCCTGCCACAAAAGAGAAAGTTTGCGGATCATCCTTTAAACCATCTTCAAAACGGTCACGATAAAAATTGTCGATGAAAAAATAGCGGTTTTTAATAAACTCATAATCGCGGATGGTGGTATTCGATTCTTTAGCGCTACCGCTAATGGTCAACTCCTGCTGTTGGCCTTTTTCCAGAGAGGCAATGGTAGTCATGTAAAGGTTGCCCATTTGCAAGTTCGCTTTAAGCCCGAATAAGCCCTTATTTGAGCCACCGAAGATCACATATTTTGTAGCCGGTAAACTAAGGGAAATATTACCCGCCTCAATACTTTGCACAATCTCGTCTTCATCGCCATCGTAGCGAAGCTTCAATGTGTTTTCAATATCAACGGTAGCCTCGCTGTTTTGCTCTACAGAAACGGTGACTTTTTCGCCGATTTTCCCTTCAACCGTAAACTGCTGGGTTTGTTTAAACCGCGGGCTAAAAGTGTTCTGATTTTCCAGAGCAGAAATTGCGGAACCTGAGCGTTTTTCACTACGACCGGAAAGGTCAAAGGAAATATTACCTGTCACTCGCAAGCCAATTCGATCGGAACCAAAAATGCGCGTAAAGGTTTTGCTTTTAATATGCAGCGGAATATCTAACTTAATGGCCCCAAAGCCGCTTTCGGTTTGTTGCCCGAATTGATAAGTGACCGCCTGGCGCCATAGCTTTTGAGTGTCATATTTTAAGCGTAATTTCACGTAGGTTTCCAGATCAACCACTGCTGGTAAAAAAATATCAGTACCGTCAATAACTTCGCTAAACGAAATAAAACGTGCGGTGGAATCCATGGTGACCTGACGACGAAAAACATTGGGCCGTTTAAAAAACAGCGTTGAGTCGTACTTTAATTTAGCCATGCCTTCAATGGCAGGTTCAAACAGACGTACGGTTTTTGGCGGAGGTGGTACGCGAATACCAATTTGAGCAAAAGCTGACAATGAAAAAAGCAATATTGCCAGTAAAACTATATTCTGCTTCCAATGGAGAAGATTATTCTTCAAAACCAGATATTTTTTCAAATCTTTTTCATTACCCATTCAATTTAACGTCAAAATAAACTTACAGTAGCAAGTGGTTCTATAAAACCTCCTCCATTTAAAGCATTAAATTAAAACATTGAATTTAAAGGGATATTAATTTCAATTCAAATCTATTTCAATACCTAAATTTAGTAGCTTCTGGTCAATTTCTTTTGAACGCAGGAGTGGCTCGTTAGTTTCAGAGATAGCTTAAGCAATGAACTGCTAAATTTAAATTTCGAATTTCGTGCTCTGTATTTTAGACCTTCACTGTCATAACGGTCTGTCCGCCCTGGTGGGATGAAGCAAAATCATTTGGACAAAATAGGATTCGGCTAAAGAACAGCGAAAGTCGACTTAAAGGCTGACTGTAGAAAATTTCCTTAATTGTGGAAATTTCGCCCTTTTTTCTCTCAGTTTGAATGAAAATTTCTCAATTTTGTTATTCTCCTTCCAGAATGCATTTGGATTAGGTATCTGAACCACTAAGTAACAAAGAACTGGGGAATAAATTTGATTTAAATTTTAACATGAAACCTTTGAAAAAAATCGGGGATTCTCCAAAATCATCATTCCGCACTTGATGCGGAATCTAATATTTACAATAACTTAGAGATTCCCGTCTGCGCGGAAATGACATTCTTAATGATTTTTTCAAAGGTTTCATCCTGATTGTTAAAAAAAATTCAACTAAATATTGCATTGTGTTGTATTTTTGTGACATATTTAAATAAATTGATGCAAAGTGGAATCATGAGGCGAACACATGAAAAAAATATTAGCCATTGACGACGACTGGGTTTTTGTCAACTCTTTAAAAAATATTTTAGAAATGAAGGATTTTAAAGTTGATGTGATGTCCAATCCTTTTAATGTAGAAGAATATCTATCTAAGCAAAAAGCCGATTGTATTTTATTGGACTTTAAAATGTTTGGTTTGAACGGACTGGAATTAATTCGCCAAATCAGAAAAATTAATGCGGACGTTCCAATAATCATGATTAGCGCAGTTGAGATTAAACATATCAATCCCAATCCTTTGGAAATTGGAGCAAACTTGTACATTGAAAAGCCCTTCGATATTGAGGAACTGGTTGCAGGGATTAATTCTCTTATCAATTCAAACTAAAAGGTTTTTACTCATGCGGATAGTTTTCATTCCGTTTAAAAACCAGGCTCCCTTCTTTGGCTCCAATAACCTGGCTCACCTGTGGGCATTTTACACGCAATAAATAGTAAATGAGTTCATTTCTGTCATCCAGAGTTTCATAATTCCCCATGCCTTTGGAAATAATTAGATCAGCATCCTGAAAGGCCTTCTTTAATTCCGAAGAAGCATGTTGAAGTACTGTTGCAGGCGCTCCATCCCCGGAATCGATGATATGAGCAATTTTGTCCAATCCTACCATATTGGCATCTTCACGCGTAGCATCATTAATAATGGGTTCCCCACGCACGACAACCGTAAATTCCAGGCCCAATTCCGGATAATACCGTTGTAAAATTTCAATAAACAATCGATCAAAAACGATTTCACCTGCATTGTCTGCCAAATATAAAATCTTTCTCGTTCTGCTCAAATCATTAATAAAAGTTTCAAAATCATTAATTTCAAAGGATAGTTCTTCAATAGAATGAATGGTTTGATAGATATCTATATCCTTCACCTGAGCGCCAAAATCGATTACATTTCCGGCAACCGCTAATTTAGCGGCCATTTGAACCGGTTCAGAATTCCTGAATACAATTTTTAACAGGTCATCATAAAACGACAATGCCAGCTGGTTGTAACGTTGTTTAATTTCATGATAAGGATCATGATTTCCTGTTTTTTCGTGAATTATTCGATAAACATTTTTACCAATCACAGGCGGAGGATCATTAAAATCTATTGTGGTAAGGTAATTTAAAATTTCATTTACAACCTGTCTTTTGATTTCCTCCTGATCAGTAGCCAGGTTGACGGTATCAATGGTTTGCCTTAAAATACAGGGAATACAATTAAAATGCGTTTTCATTTGTTTCCTCTTTATTATATTTGTTAAGTCAATAAATTTAATCATTCTTTTCCGAAAAAGAAAATAGAAAAAAGAGCGGCATTTTTTTTATAAGAATTTAAAAAGGACGAACAGAAGGAATTCATCGGTTCTAAAAAACTTGCAAAAAAATAGGGGAGTTTTCTTAATCTGCTGTGCAGCGGTTATTCCCCCAACAGTTTTTTGACTGTCTGGGTCAATTCCACTATGGTAAAGGGTTTATTAAGAAATAAGGTTCCCTCTTTTGACAATTGTTCATGAATAATATTTGTATCCGTATATCCAGAAATAAATAGAATTTTAGCTTCCGGGTGCGTGCGCTGAATGAGCTCGGCCAATTCATTCCCATTCATTTCTGGCATAATCATATCCGTAATGACAAGGTCCAGTTTTTCCTTTCGCACCTCTTGCAAATATTTTGCTGCTTGCTGGCCGTCCCTGGCATAATGGACCGTATAGCCTGAATGTTCAAGAATATCTTTAATGAATTCCCGCACCGATTCATCATCTTCCACTACCAATACTCTACCTTTACCGGATACAATATTTTCGCGATCTTCTTCTGCTTTGATTGCTGGTTTTTCTGTCTTTTCCACCGGCCAGTAAATTTTAAAAGTCGCCCCCTGCCCTGGCTCGCTTTCTATTTCGATAAAACCTTTATTCTGTTTTACAATTCCGTAAACGGTTGACAGGCCCAGACCGGTACCTTTCCCCACCTCTTTCGTTGTAAAAAACGGTTCAAAAACCTTATTCTTAGTCTCTCCATCCATTCCAATGCCAGTATCAGAAACGCTAATTTGTATGTAAGTACCGCCCCGTGGTTCATCAATCAGATGCGCCTCACGGTCAATTATTGTTTTCTCAGTCTTAATGCGAATAATCTTAGGTTGCTTGTTATCCCGTTTGTCCCACTCTCTAAGGGCATCACGAGCATTGACAACCAAATTCAGCAATACCTGCTCCAGCTGGCTTGGATCAGCTTTAATTAAGGGTAAATTTGGAGCTAATTCAATTTCAATAATAATATCTTCACCTATTAAACGGCGTAACATTTTTTCCATGGATTGGACCGTTTGATTGATATCCAGCAACTCTGCCTTATAAATTTGTTTTCTGCTAAAAGCCAGTAACTGTCTGGTTAAATTAGCTGCTCGTTTTCCGGCATGAAGAATGGAAACAATATCAGAATGGATTTTTTTATTCTGATTTAATTTCAACAGGGCAATTTCTGCGTGTCCATTGATCACAGTTAATAAATTGTTAAAGTCATGTGCAATACCACCAGCAAGGGTTCCAATGGATTCAATTTTTTGAGCCTGTTGTAACTGATTTTGTAATTTTTTAGACTCTGTAATATCTTCAATTACAACCACAAAATGTGTTATCTGGTTATTTTCATTAAAAACAGGATTGATGGACAAAAACTCCCAGCGAATATGATTTTCACTGAGCTTTCGTATTACTTCACCATTCCACTTTTGCCCATTTTCAATATACCGATCAATAAAACTGCCATCTCCTTCCAGGTGGTATTTTAAAATCTCTTTTAAATTTGTTGATTCAGGAAAAATGTCAGAATTATTCTGGAGGTCTCGGTAAATTAGATCTCCTTTGCGATCTGCAATCATCAAACTCAAAGAACTTTGAGCAATGCCTTTGGTTAGCAGGGAAATTATTTGCCTATTTTGTTTTTGATTAATGGCGGCTGCCAGACTCGTACTTAAAAGTTCTAATAATTTTAAGTGCTCTTCGTTATATGCATCCTCGCGTTCATAATCCTGTACTACCAGAATTCCAATTATATTATTTTCAATCTTCAATGGAATGCCCAGCCAGCATTTAGCTGGCGTACCAACACGATCAATTACGCCCTGTTCTTCCAGAGCCAGCATCTCTTTTTCTGTAAACAAACAGGGTTTGCCTTTTTGAATCACATAATAACTCAGAGTGCCTTTGGCCGGTGCCGAATCAAACTCATCCATTTCATCCTTCATTAAAGGGAAAGTAAAAATCTGGCGCTGGGGATCATAAAGAGCTACAAATAAATTTTTAGTATTGATAATTTTAGATAATTCTTCATGAAAGATTTCGTAAAAACCTTCTAAATCCTCTGTAGTAATAACGGTC
>JAGHBR010000455.1 GCA_021160885.1 Caldisericaceae bacterium | reverse complement strand
TTCTTGGAAATTAATATTGGAATCCGCCTGGGCTGATAAAATTTTAAACCATAATCTCTCATATCTTGTCATTGTTTGCACTTTACAACTTGATGAACCATATTATTTAATACGAATACCTTTTCTTACATAAGGTTTATTTTACTTCTTTTCCTTTTTCTTTTTGGAAAGTGGCTCATTTTCGATGGTGTAACCTTCTTTTTCTAAGGCTTCGGTCCATTCGTCAAAGGTCTGAAACACCTCCTCCGCTTCGTCTTCGTCCAGAACCGAGATGGCAAATCCGGCGTGCACAATGACGTACTGCCCGACCTTGACTTCTGGCACGTACGCCAGGCAGGCTTTGTTCACCGTACCGCTGTAGTCGATTTTGCCCATCTTTAAACCGGCTTCTTCGTAAATTTCGATGACTTTACCGGGAACCGCTAAACACATGGTTGTTCTCCTTTTGATTTCACTACGCTTCAGGAAAAATGTTCTTCAACTTTTCCGCAAATTCTTCCGCTGAGGGAAAGTAGTCTCGCAATTTCGCAGGTAATTCTTTTTGGACACTGTAGGTAGAGATGCCAATCGGGCGATTGACATCTCGTAAGGTGTACTCCACAATCGTTCGATTTTTGTGCTGACAAATAATGATTCCAATTGACGGATTTTCATCGGGCAGCTTGAAACGATCGTCTAAAACAGAAAGGTAGAATTGCATTTTTCCTGCGTATTCTGGTTTAAATTTTCCCACTTTTAATTCCACAGCTACCAAACAACGCAAAGCACGATGGTAGAGTAGCAGATCAATGAAAAATTCGTCGTCGTCGATTTCCAGACGAAATTGATTGCCTACAAAGGCAAAGTAACCGCCCATTTCAATTAAAAATTGCCGAATGTGATCCAACAAGCGGCGTTCTAATTCGTGCTCTGAATGGCTCTCACCAATTTCTAAAAAGTCAAAAAGGTAATCATCTTTAACAGCCAGCGCAGCTTGTTTGCGATATTGCGGAGAAACCGTTTTGTCAAAATTCGTCTGGCTGGTTAAATATTTTTGAAACGTCTGGTTTGCGATTTGATTCAGCAACACGCGATAAGACCAGCCAAATTTGCGGGACATTTCCATGTAAAACCGTCGTTCGGTATTGTCAGAACATTTTTCTAAAATGGCCACATTGTGCGACCAGGAAATTTCTCGCGACAGTATTGCGAGAAATTCATTGTTGGAATAGGTAACGTAAAAATTTCGCATTCTCCACAAATTTGCAGCCGAAAAACCACGAATTCCAGGAAAAGCTTTTTGTAAATCTTCAGCTAAATTTTCGACAACACTTTTGCCCCAGCCCAGAGCTTCTTGTTTTTCGACAATCATCTTACCGATGTCCCAATACAATTTGATTAGTGTTTTGTTAACTTTTTGTAGCGCTCGTAATTGCGCTGTTCGAACTTTCTTTTTAATCTCTTTTAACAACTGCAAATAATGTGCATCGTTTTGCAGATTTTTCATGATCCTTTTAGTCCATCATGAATGAACATGATCCACAAACCGCACGGTGTCGCGTCCGCTTTCCAAAAGGCGGAGGCCGATGGCACACTGTCCCAGGGCAATCCCTCCGTCGTTAGGCGGCACCTGACGGTGCGTAAAAACTTTCAACTCCTGCTGTTTTAAAAATTTAACCAGCAAATGTAAAAGAACCTCATTCTGAAACACACCACCGCTCAAAACAATCTTTTTAATATTCGTCTTTTCAACAATTTTCAGGACAACGGCTTTAAGTAAGTGAGCCATAGTTAAATGAAAACGAGCTGCCATCTCCGCATAGGAGGCCCCATTTAAGGCTAATTCAACCAAAGCCCGAATAATAGGTTCAAAAGGAATATAAGGTAAATCAATAGCAAATTGCAATGGAGCAACATTCAGATTTTTAACAGCCTGGGTAAATTCAATAGCAGCCTGTGCCTCGTAATAAACTTCATTGCGTCCACCACTGATGACTGAAGCGCCATCGAACAATCGTCCACAACTACTGGTTAAGGGACAATTTAATTGCTTGGCCAGCTGTTGCTGAATCAGCCGGATTGGTTTGTGTTTTAAGAATGGTAAAAGCGGTAACTCTCCATGTAAAGCCTCTAACAAATAACTTAAAGCCATACGCCAGGGCTGCTTTATGGCTATTTCACCTCCTGGAATGCGTAGAGGTTTAAAACAGGCCATGCGTTCCAGATGGATGAAATCGCCAATAAATATTTCTCCCCCCCAGACGGTTCCATCGTACCCATAACCAGTGCCATCTAATATGACTCCGATTACCGGCTCATCAATTTGCCATTCCGCCATGCAAGCTGCCATATGGGCATGATGGTGTTGTACTTCAATAACCGGCACTTCTTTCTGATTAACCGCCCATTGAGTTGAAAAATAACCTGGATGCATGTCTCTAACTATTAGTTCAGGGCTGGTTTGTAAAATGTCTTTAAAATGTTCAATGGTCGCTTCAAAGAACTGATTGGCCAGTAAATTTTCCAGATCACCAATGTGTTGACTCAAAAAGGCGCGATTTCCCTTGGTTAAACAGATGGTGTTTTTGAGTTCACCACCCACTCCAAGAACGGATTCCTTTATTTTCGTACTAAGAAAGACCGGGCGCGGAACGTAACCGCGGCTGCGTCTGAAAAAGGTTGTTTGACCATTAAAACGGGCAACCACAGAATCGTCAGCCCGAATCAAAATATCACGATTGTGCAATAATAAATAATCGGCAATATCGGATAGTCGCTGACGAGCTTCATCATTATCAATTACAATTGGTTCTTCACTTCGGTTGGCGCTGGTCATGACCAGAACCGCCGGTTTGTTTTCGGGCAATTGCACAGAGAGTTGGTCGAACAAGAGGTAATGCAGCGGCGTGTAAGGCAGCATGATCCCCAATCGTTGATTGTTCGGCGCAACCGAGGGAGCCACCGGAATGGCTTCTTTCTTCTTCAAAAGCACAATAGGGCGCTGAGGCGACGTTAACAAATCTTGTTCGGCATCAGTCAGTTGCACCAGTTGGCGGGCTGTTTTTAGGTCGGGCGCCATCAGGGCCAGCGGTTTTTGTTCGCGATTTTTACGCTGGCGCAAACGCTGCACCGCCTCCTCATTTGTAGCGTCCACCGCCAGATGAAAACCACCAAGGCCCTTGATAGCCACAATTTTACCTTCCTGCAAAAGGCGCGCTGTAGCTTCAATCGCGCTGGATTTTTCAGCCATTGCTTGCCCATCTTCCATTCTCTCCAGCCAGACATGGGGGCCGCACAAAGGACAGGCGTTGGGTTGTGCGTGAAAGCGTCGATTGGTAGGGTCGTCGTACTCTTTCTGGCAGTCGGGGCACATTTGAAATACCGACATGGTGGTATTAGGCCGGTCGTAGGGTACACGGCGAATGATGGTAAAACGCGGTCCACAATTGGTGCAATTGATGAAAGGATATTGATAACGTCGGTCATTCGCATCTCGCAATTCACGCAGGCAATCTTCACAAACGGCGATGTCCGGTGAAATCAACGTTTGGTTGTCAGCCGTATCAATCGAAGCCAGAATCTCAAATCTTGTTTCATTCTTTATTTCAATCTTTTGGGAATGCAATGAAATGATCTCGGCCAGAGGCGGTTTTTTGCTTTGCAAATCGCGAATAAACGCATCAACTGCCTGTGGTTGCCCCTCCGCCTCAATAACAACGCCCTGACTGGTATTGATTACAAAACCACCAAGCCGGTATTTTTGGGCTAAATTAAACACAAAAGGCCGAAAACCAACGCCCTGCACAATGCCATTTATCTCGAGGCGTTGACGGATAACCTGAGCAGTAGGGACCGACTTAGCCCTGCCCATGCGCTGCAACATTTTCCTTAAGCCAGTTGAGCCATTTCCCCATGCCCTCGCCTTTGGTAGCCGATATTTCAAAAAAGGTCAAATGCGGATTGACCTGTAAAGCATATTTTTTACACAACTCAAGATCAAATTCGACGTGCGGTAACAAATCGATTTTATTAATGATGCAGACATCGGAATGCTGAAACATGGTCGGATATTTTAAAGGTTTATCATCACCTTCGGTAACCGAAATGATGACCACTTTGTGTGCTTCACCCAGATCAAACAAGGATGGGCAGACCAGGTTACCCACATTCTCGATAAGCAGAATGGAATCAGGTTCTGGATTTAGTTGTTTTACCGCATGATTCACCATGTGAGCATCCAGATGACAGCCATTGCCTGTGTTCACCTGAATGACCGGCGCTCCCACACGGTCAATTCGTTCGGCGTCGCGCAGGGTTTGCTGGTCACCTTCAATCACGTAAAACTTCATTTCCTGTTTTAATGCCTGAATAGTCTTTTCCAGCAGCGTCGTTTTCCCTGAACCCGGTGAACTTACCAGATTAAGCGCAAAGATGTTACGCGCTTCAAAAAAGCCGCGATTGCGCTCGGCCAGCAGATTGTTCTTTTGCATCACATCGGTTTCCACCTGAATGGTCTTGCCGTGTTCGTGACCATGCTCGTGGTGATGGTGATCATGATCATGTGGATGGTCGTGATGATGGTGGTGGTCACCATGTTCATGTTCGTGATGATGTGTATGAAGGTGATCGCCATGCGAATGGCTGTGTTGATTTTCACCCGGTTTTTGATAGGTTACCGAACTTCCCGGTTCTCCGCATCCACAGGTATCACACATAATGTTCTCCTCTTGTTTGGATTTTTTTTGAAAAATATAAAATATTTCAATTGGCTGAACAATGCAACGAAATCGGGGAAGGTTGGTTGAATGGTTAATTAGTTGAATAGTTGAATAGTTGAATGGTTGAATGGTGAATCTTATGTTTTCTATTCAACCTCTTTTTTTTTTCAACCAACCTTCATAAAAAAGATTTCTGTTGTTATTTATTCTTAAAATTAAATGTGTTTTTCCTCTGTTTCAATCTACATTAATGGCCTTGACTTGTAATTTCCGCCCTCCGCTGGCAAAGACCTGCTCACCACAGGAGGGACAGATATTTAGAAACTGATCTGTTTCGAATTTTGTGCCGCATTTTTGGCAATGGGCTTCGGCCTTTAGAAAAATAATTTCCAGTTGACTCCCCTGGGCCATAGTATTTTGCGTGGCGGCTTCAAAACAAAATTCGAGCGCTTCGGGTACTACGCCGGACAAAGCGCCAATTTCGACCGAAATAGAATTAATTTTCTTAGCCTTGTTGGCTTTGGCGGTTTGAACGGCAATGTCCACAATGTTCATAGCAATAGACATTTCGTGCATATTCAGGCCTCATTTAATTTCAAGTGAAATTAGCTACAAACACAAAAAGATTCAAATGTAAAATAAAAAAAACGGTGTAGCTGGCAAATATTTTTAAACAGAGGTAACTAAAAAACAAATATTTTCATTCGTTTAGAAACCTTTGAAAAAATCATTAAGAATGTTATTCCCGCGCAGGCGGAATCTCTAAGTTATTGTAAATATTAGATTCCGCATCAAGTGCGGAATGACAGTTTTGGAGAATCCCCAATTTTTTCAAAGGTTTCGTTTAAATATTCTGGCAATGTTAAAAATAAACGATTGAGGTCGGATTGGTACTTAAGCAAGTGATTAACACGACACATTTCATCATCTGTTCGATCGTCGGTAATAATCTGCCTGCACTTTGACGTGAGCATTCGTTGATCAAATGCTGAAAAACTTGCCAGTTGTCAAACCCAAAACATAGAATCGGGAACTTTTGATGGCGCTGCATTCAAAATTGAACATTCAAAGCTAAAAATACTTTTCGTTTTTCGGTGTGTCTCTATGGCTATTAATTTTATTAAGGTTACGTTAAATTGCCTTGGATTTTGTCATTTTTTATTTCCGCCACCAGAACAGAAGGTCCCACAAGCTGTATTTTGACACTGGAGCTAAAGAGTAAGGTTGGCCGCTTAAAATAGCTTTAGCTGCCAGCAAACCGCTGTGGATGGCCGGACTAATTCCTTCGCCCATATCTATGGTAGCCAGGCCGGCTGCATCGCCAACCAGGTAAATATCTTTTAATTGAGCGGGTTCATCATGTCGTAGAAAGTACTGGTAACCTTTTACCTGTACAGGCTTCTCTGAAATTAACTGTTGCACCATTAATTTTTCGACAAACCAGTTCCAGTGTTGTTGAATAGTTTGGCCTTTTTGCTGCATGGGTAAAAATTTGCCTCCAATGCCGATATTTAAAAATTCGCCTCCTTTAGGAACGTACCAGGAATAGCCCGAAAGATCGTTTTCAAAAAACCACAGGTAGCAATTGGAATCATGGTAACGGTAAGCAAACTCCAGTTCCATGGTGGCAATGCGTTTTTCCGGATTACGCGGCCGGTGCTTTGCAAAAAACGTGCGGTACACAGGACAATTGGTGCCGCCTGCTCCCACTAAGATTTTACACTTGAACTGGTCGTCAATTACAAAGCCATCATCTTTTTGAACAATGTTTTTAACATCATGCTGAATGACCGGCGCGCCGGAACGTTCCAGAAGCCAATGATCGAATTCGTAACGGCGAATCGAATATTGTTTGGTGGGCAACGGTATTTTTTTACCATTGAAAAAATAATTGAGTTTTTTAAAAGTTAAAATAC
>JAGHBR010000327.1 GCA_021160885.1 Caldisericaceae bacterium | reverse complement strand
TAATATACTTTGTCCTTCTAAGCAAGGATAAAATACGGATAAGCTAATTAAAAGGATCAAGGGAAAACCGCTAACGCGGCTAACGACTCAGGAGAGTCGTGGTACAAAAAATTCCAAAATAAAATTTTTCGCTGTTCTTCAGTGCCTTTCGGTGGCCACCAATTCCATGTCAATCTCAAGCTAAAGCTTGAATTACAGTGGCTTTCGGTGGCTACCATTTCTAAAAAATCAGTGCTAATCTGTGTAAATCAGTGGCTCATTCTTAAAAACCGGTTGGACGGTTCTGGAGCGTCGTACGACAAAAACTCTCCAGTCAGCGCCGCGGTTATTCCCTCATTCAATCATTTTCTACTTTCTGGCCGACCAGGCAATCCTCCCACCTACCATGGTGTACAATACTTTGGTTTGTGGAACCTTGTAAGGCGGAACGGTTAGAATATCTCGATCTAACACCGCAATGTCGGCCAACTTGCCCGGCTCCAGGCTGCCCTTTAAATTCTCTTCAAAGGCCGCATAAGCATTGTTGTAAGTGTAAGCCTTTAACGCCTGATCTGGTGTCAAACATTGTTCCGGGTAAAAGTACTGGCCATTTTTCATGCGTCGTGTAATCAGAGCGTAAAAATTAGCCATAGGATCAATGGCTTCTACAGGAGCATCCGTGCCATTGGTGACCACAGCGCCGGTTTGCCAGAGAGTTTGCCACAAGTAAGCTTCATTTTTGGCCCGCTCTTCGCTAATACGCTGGGGAACCCACGGCCCGTCAGAAGTGCAGTGAATGCCTTGCATGGAAGCGATTACGCCTAATTTGGCAAAACGTTTAACGTCAGCCGGATGAATCAACTGGGCGTGCTCAATGCGCCAGCGTAAATCCTTCTTCTCCGGATGCGCTTTAAACACCTGCTCATAAACATCTAACACCACATGATTTGCCCTGTCGCCAATGGCGTGCGTGCAAAGCTGGAATCCATGCTCGATGGCAATTTCGGCGGTGGCCTTTAAACTATCAGGTGAGATCACATTGAAGCCAACACTATTGGGCTGATCGTTGTAAGGTTTGAACAGCCAGGCGCCTCGTGAACCAAGCGCGCCATCCATGTAACGTTTAATGGCCCGCACCGTTAAAAAGTGATTAGCGTAGCCGATCAGCCGGTAATGGTCTAAATATTTGCGCAAACGGACATTAGGTTCGTGAATCATTACGTACAGACGAACCTTCAACTTTTCCTGCTCGGCCAGACGTTTGAACAATTCAATTTCGGCAAACGAAGCTCCAGCATCGTGAAAACTGGTAATGCCATTTTTCAACAAATGTTGCATGGCCTTTTCTGCGTATCGCATTTTTTCCTTTTCAGGATTGGTGGACTGCTGTTTGTGGTACACCTTCCACACCAGATCCATTGCGTTTTCCAGTAGAACGCCGGTTGGATTTCCCTGCCTGTCACGAATAATTTTGCCCCCCATGGGATTCGGTGTCTGCCTGCTAATGCCCGCTAATTCCATGGCCTTTTGATTGACAAATACCGCGTGACCGCTGGCGTGCGTTAAAATCACCGGATTTCGAGGCGACACCTTGCTCAAAGCCGTGTGCAAGGGGTAGCCTTCCACCAATTTGGCCGGGCGGATTTTCCATTTTTCCTGATGCCAGCCGCGACCAATAATCCATTCACCCGGTTCGGCCTGTAGCGCCCTGGCCGCCACGCTGTCCACAATGTCTTGCCAGCTTTGCGTGTGCGTCAAATCCAGCCGAGACAAAGCCTCGCCCAGCCCTAAAAAGTGCGCATGTCCTTCAATTAAACCGGGAATGACCAGCGCGCCAGTAACATCCAAAACGCGCGTCTGTTCACCAACCATTTTCTTAATTTGATCATTGTCGCCCACAGCCAAAATGCGATCGCCTTTAACCGCCAGAGCCTGAGCCATGGTGTTGTGAGCGTCCAGAGTGACCACTTTACCATTCAACAAAACCAGATCCGCAATCGGTCCTTTTTTACAACCGGTAAACGCAAATAATGCCATTAAAATCCCAAAAACAACCATCCGCTTCATGATCTTACCCTCCTTCACTCACCTTTCATTGTACCTTTTGCCTGTTTACTCTAAAAACTGCTGAGCAAAAAAGTCCACCTTCAACTTGCTTCCCGTGGCTTTCTCAATCATCTGGTTCCAGGGGTAAATTTTACCCGGCTTGAACACTTTTTCTTTCAAAAACTCACCCACTTTAGGATTGTTTACGTAGGTCACCGTTTGCCATTTTTTGGTCTTGTAAATGTGACGCGTAATGTACATGTGCAGTTGCGAGGCAAACAGTTCGCCCAACATGTAATTGTGGTAGTAGCAAGGTGCAATAGCAAAATGAATTTTCGAAGCCCAATCCGGTTTATCGCGATTTTTCGGAGGTGTCACTAACTGATACTGCTGAACCATCCTCCACCACAGTTTATTCAGATTGCGATCAGGATTTTTGTACAGGGCCTTTTCGAAATAGTACATTACCAGTGCCCAGCGGGCAAAAATCAATTGTTTCAAGCGCATGTACCGATCTAAATCGGGTTCAATTTTTTGCAGCTCCTGATCCGACAGTCCCAACATTTGCTGCATCCAATAGGGATTGCGGCTTAAACGTCCAAACATCATGGCAATGCCCTCGGTGGTAAAAATATGAGCGGGTTCTCGCAAAAGATACGGCAGATTCGGATCGTTGTACTTATCATAAACGGCATGGCCCAGTTCATGTAAAATGGTTTCCATCCAGCTCTCATTATTTTTCAGATTGGTCAGAATGCGCACATCACCTTCGTGATCAAAATCTTCACAAAACGCATGTGGATTTTTACCTTCGCGTTCGTACAAATCGCTTTTAGCCAGAATGGATTCCACCGGCAGGCCAATGCCAGCGTAAAACTTTGTGGCTATTTCCTTAACATCATGATTTTCGTAATATTTGTCTAAATTAACCTGAAACACCTGCGGCGTTTCCTGAAAAAATGGATCGTGGTAGTGCCAGGGTCGAATTTCCTGAACGGTAATGTGGTACTTTTGCGCTAACAACTGATCCAGCACTTTTTTCGCGTTGTAAAAAGGCTCCAGCGTAAACTCGGCCACATCCCACATGATGCGGTCGATTTGTTTAACACGCTGTTCGGAAAGTTCCAGGGACATGGTGTGGTAATTTTCAAAGCCTAAACTTTGCGCCGCCTGATTGCGCAACTTAACCAGCTTGACGATATCGTCGGCAACCACGGCCCCAACCTGTTTGCTGGCCTCCCAGGCCGCTTTGCGTTTAGCATTGTTGGTTTCGTTTTTAAGAATTTCTAAAATTTCGTTGTTGGTCACCTTTTTACCGTTCAACTCCGGTCGAAAGGTGCTGAATTTTTCTTCAATTTGCGCACTCAGTTCGACCATCTGGCGCATTAAAGTGGAATCGATTTGATTTTGCAGGTAACGGTTGTAAAGAATTTGCAACTGGCGCTTTAATAACGGTTCTTTAATTTTTTTTGATTCTTTTAACTCTTTAAGGAATTTGAATTCCTGCCGATTGCTGTAAATTTTACGGATTTTCAATTCCAGCTCTGCCGACTTTTTGTAAGCCTCCTGTTTACCTGTGGTAGCGGCCTCCCAGTAAGCTTCTTTAGCAGCCGTTTCCAGGGGCTTTATTTTTGCCACATGTTGCTCGATAAATTGTTGCAAGACTTCCTCCTTATTCTGTTTTTGGCAGGAAAAGACGACTAACATGGTGAGTACTAAAATAATCACTGTGCGCATGACCACCTCCATTGACTTTATCAAAACATTTCTCTGCGTAAAAAAATATCTCGCGGAACTCGCAAAGATTCGCAGAAGTTTTTTACTTTTTTAAATAGATTTTTCCGCGTAAATCTGCGTAATCTGCATGAAATAAATCCTCTCGCAGAACTCGCAGAAATTCGCAGAAGTTTTTTTATTTTTAAATATTTTTTTCATCCCTCTGCGGTATTCTGCGCTATCTGCGTGAAATAAATCCTCTCGCAGAACAGCGCGTAATGACTCAATAGTTCACATAGCTGGCAAAACCTTTTTGTACCAGAACATCATTTACATTCAGCCACTCGCCGTTCTCCTCAATCAACCAGATTTCAGCAATGTAACGGCCATACCTTCCAGTGCGGTCTTTAATGGTTTGCAAAATGACTTCCCGACCGTCGATCAGAGCTCTTAAAAAATCCCTGGCACGCAGGCCCTCTTCGCGTTCGTCGCCTCGTATTTCAGGCGCATCAATGCGCGCCAGACGGATACGTTCGCCGCGAATCCAGGTTTTTAAGCCCAGATCGATGTCCACCGTGCAAGTGTCGCCATCGTAAACTCTTTGTACAATGGCACGATAAAAATAAAGATTTCGTTCCATGGATTTTCCTTATTTTAATATCAGATTATTAAAGTAATAAAATTAATATATTAGATGCAACATAAGCC